>CALCQV010000168.1 GCA_937894795.1 uncultured Bacteroidales bacterium | reverse complement strand
CTGAATGAATGGTGCAGCTGCCTTAGGTGGAATGAAACATCATTAAATGAAGGTATTTCCTGCAATGCATTCCAGTTCTGGGCATCAAGGGCTTGTTGTTCAATATTATTGAAGTAACCGGCACCTATAGAAGCCAGCTTTTCGCGTGTCTGAGGACTGAACAGCTTACTTCTTTCAGCCAGCCATTGCTCTACACAGGTTGTATCACGCCAGTAGTGTGCATTGGCAATCAGAACCTTTCTGGTTAATTCATAACAGATTTTATTGATCTCGTCGTTCTCGTTAATTGAAGCAAACAGCTTGATCATATAACCTGAATTATGAATCACAACAGGCGGCTTTAGCCCGAGGCTGGTATCTATAAGGTTTAAAATACTTTTTTGTATAGTATTTCTATCATTATCTGAATTGGCCAACTTCTCATAAAACTCAAGCAGAGTATGAATGACATCTTCACCCTGCAAATCATTTAATGGCCTGTTTATCAAGCCTTCAAACAATTCAATTACCATATTTGGGGATCGGTTTGCTTATCATAGAACCAAAAATCACCTAAGCAAATACTGCGAAGCTGACCAATAATATAACCACTATTTGAATAGGGGTGGTTAAATTCCTTAATGCAATCGATTGCGCGGGTATGTATGGAATAATAAGATTTTGACACCTCGGCAAATGCAAGATGATGAGGCGGTATATCAATCTTGTCCGTACGCGTTTCTTCCAAATTGGCGGTCAATGCGTCTGAAAGCAATGTCTTCTGTGGTTCCATGAGGCGAAATTAGTAATTACTTACGACTTATTTGCCAAACAAATACCATTTTGCAATGTTTATCAGAAATTCTAAAAATATAGAGAAAATAATTATCAATCATTGATGAAGACAAAACTTAAACTCACGAAAGTTAAAATAATAAGGCAAAGGGAAATAGCTCCCGGTGTATTTGTTCTATCATTTATCAGACCTTGGGATTTTACTGCCGGACAGGTAGTTGGACTAGCCGGCAATGAGAATGATGAGGCCCGGCTCTACTCTATTGCCAGTGGAGAACTTGATGAAGAAGTGGATATTCTTTATAACATAAACCCTGAAGGCAAACTCACCCCATGGATGGCTCAACTTAATACTGCAGATACGTTATGGGTAAGTGAGCCATTCGGATCCTTTAAGGGAGATGGTGAACCGGCATGGTGGATTGCCTCAGGAACCGGTATTGCACCATTTGTTTCAATGTTCCGCACCGGCCTACATAAAAATAAGAAGATCATTCACGGTGGCAGGGATCTTCATAGTTTCTACTTCAATGAGATCATTGAACCGGAACTTAAAGAAAATTATATACGCTGTTGTTCGCGAGAAAACTCGCCCGAGGTCTTTCATGGCCGTATCACCCAATATCTGAAGGAGCAAACTTCCTTACCGACCAATGAAAAGTATTATCTTTGCGGCTCCGCCGAAATGGTGGTAGATGCCCGTGATATTCTCATTGAAAAAGGCATCCCATTTAATAATATTATTTCTGAGATCTATTTCTAATACAATGTCGACTGTCAAAGAACCTCTGTTTGGTAAGAGCAAGGATGAATTAACACAACTGTCCACTGATCTGGGCCTCCCTGCATATACCGGAGGGCAGTTGGCTTATTGGCTCTATAAAACAGATGTCGACTCCTTTGACCTGATGACCAACATCTCAAAAAAGACCAGGGCTCTTATCAGTGAGCATTACGTACTTGGAATTAACCCGCCTGTTTCAGTTAAGGAATCTGTTGACGGTACTAAAAAGTATCTCTTTAATGCCGGCAACGGTAAATTCATTGAAGCTGCCTATATCCCAGATGGGAAGCGACATACCTTATGCGTTTCATCGCAGGTTGGCTGCAAAATGGGATGTCTGTTTTGTATGACCGGGAAACAGGGGTTTCAGGGTCAGTTGAGTCCGGGTGAAATTCTTAATCAACTACGCAGTATTCCTGAACGGGCATTGGTTACTAATATCGTGTATATGGGTATGGGTGAGCCGTTTGATAATCTTCAATCGGTAATGAAAAGCTCTGCCATACTGACTGCTGAATACGGTTTTGCCATTAGTGTGCGCAAGGTAACAGTAAGTACTATAGGCATCATTCCCGCCATGAAGGTGTTCCTTGAAGAGAGTAAATGCAATCTGGCGGTTAGCCTCCATACTCCATTCGAAGATGAGCGTCGTAAGTTAATGCCTGTTCAAAACGTCTATCCGATCAAAGAGGTTATTGATACCATCACCAAATACGATATTGGTAAATATAGGCGTGTGTCAATTGAATATATAATGTTCAAGGATGTAAATGACACCAGGCGTCATGTCAATGAATTGGCCAGACTTCTTAATAAAGTGAATTGCCGTATTAACCTCATTCGCTTTCATTCTATACCGGGCACACCTCTTGAATCAAGCAGTGAAGAGACCATACTTGATTTTCAAAAAGCGTTGAATGCCAAGGGAATTGTCACAACCTTAAGGGCTTCCAGAGGCCAGGATATTGAGGCTGCTTGCGGACTACTTTCAACCAAGGAGTTGGTGAAGAAAAAAAAGGACAGCAACCTTATCACTGAATAACTACAACAGCCAGGATGCAGGATTTAACTGAAGGAAAACCGACAAAACTCATTTTTAACTTTGCCACACCAATGCTCATTGGCAATGTCTTTCAGCAGGTATATAATATCACTGATAGTATTATTGTGGGTAAATTCCTGGGTAAAGAGGCCCTGGCTGCGGTAGGTGCCAGCTTTCCACTGATCTTTCTGCTGATTTCTTTTATTATTGGCATAGCAACAGGTAGCACCATCCTGATAGCCCAGTATTTTGGTGCTAAAGATTTTGAGAAAATCCGCAAGACCATTGACACGCTTTATATCTTTCTGTTTTTCGCTTCATTAACCGTTTCTGTGGTCGGGATTGCCTTCAGTGAATCAATCTTCCGTTTGATTAAATTACCTGAAGAGCTAATACCACAAGCAGCATTATACATAAGTGTATACCTTACAGGTGCTGTTTTCTTCTTCGGATTCAATGGCACAAGTTCAATACTTCGTGGATTAGGTGATAGCAAAACACCTTTGTACTTCCTTATTATTTCAACCATAGCCAACGTTTTCTTCGACATCCTTTTTGTCGTGGTCTTTAAATGGGGTATTGCCGGCGCTGCATTTGCTACAGTAATAGCACAAGCCGGTGCATTTATTACTACTGTTATATATCTGAATAGGACACATCCAATCATCAATCTTTCGTGGCGCAAACTCTATTGGGATAAGGAAATCTTCAGAGCCAGTGTACGCATTGGATTGCCTACCGGCTTTCAACAAACATTTGTATCTATTGGAATGATTGCGCTGCTGCGAATAGTGAATGATTATGGCACCAATGTTATAGCTGCCTACAGTGTGGCCGGCAGAATAGATAATATGGCGGCTTTGCCTGCTATGAATTTCGGCACCGCTCTCTCAACATACGTGGGTCAGAACATTGGAGCCAGGAAAATGCAACGTGTTAAACAGGGCTTAAGAGCTACCTTAAACATGTCGACCTGGACCGCTCTTGCCACATCTGTTCTCATTATCATTTTCCGACACCCGCTCATGGCGCTTTTTGTCAGTGATCAGGCAGTAATCAGTATCGGGGGTGAATATCTGATGATTGTGGGCGGTTTCTACATAGTCTTTTCCAGCATGTTTGTTATTGGAGGCGTAATGCGGGGCGCCGGCGACACCCTGATTCCAATGTTCATTACTCTTCTTTCTCTTTGGCTAATACGAATCCCGCTGGCTGCTGTACTCTCAAAACATTTTGGTGTGCTGGGCATCTGGTGGGCCATTCCCATTGCCTGGTTCATGGGTATGACTCTTTCATTTATTTATTACCGGACTGGCCGTTGGAAGAAAAAATCATTAGTCAAAGTGTCTGACCCGGTTGAAAACCATACTTAAACTCATCCTCACTGGTTATTGAGGATTTATTGCCACACCTTGTACGTATGAAAACCAATTTCCACACTTTTAATAGTTTATCTGAACTCTCTAATTAAAAAATATATCCTTTTCAAAATCAAGAGCTTTGCTATATATCCTCATTAAATAAGTGTTAAATCACTCATCACGGATGTGATGGTACAAATTTTGAATACAATCAATCAAAACTAATCTAGACTGACATGAAAAAGATGAAAAGCGTGGTCTTAACCACATTAGCAATTTTAACAGCATTCATTTTCACATCCTGTGATAAAAGCAATGATAACGACAACAAGACAGGCAAAGCTACTGTACAACTGATGCTTACTGATGCTCCGGCATTATTTGATGCCGTTAATGTGGATATTCAGGAAGTGCAATTGCATAATGAAACCGATGGATGGGTTACAGTTCCACTCGACAATCCCGGCGTATATAACCTGCTTGAATTCAGCAACGGATTGGATGTTCTGCTAGGAACCGTAGAAATGCCAGATGGTATTCTCTCACAAGTACGCTTGGTTCTTGGAAGCGAAAATTCAATTGTGGTGGATGGAATTACATTTCCGCTTACCATCCCATCAGGTTCAACCTCAGGACTAAAGCTCAATGTGCATCAAGAACTTCAGGGTGGCTATACTTACCGCTTCTGGCTTGATTTTGATGCTGCACAGTCTGTACATAAAACCGGCAATGGCAAGTATATGCTTAAACCGGTGATCAGAATGTACTCTGAACCATCAAGTGGCGCTATTGAAGGATATGTATTCCCCGTTGAAGCATTACCGGTAGTTAGTGTATCCAATTCACTTGACACCCTCATGGCTATACCAGATTCACTCGGTTACTATAAAATCAGCGGACTTGCTGCCGGCAATTATCTGGTTGAGTTTATTTCTCAATTAGACACCTTGCCATATGCTACTCAAAGTATTATTGATGTGCCTGTGGTTAATGGCGAAACCACATCACTTGACCCTGTTACTCTAGTTCTCCCATAATGCCCTAATTTTTGTTTTACTCTTAAAAGGATCCTCTGTAAAGAGGGTCCTTTATTTTAGAATACCAGGGCAAAGCATTACTTACTTACATCCTTCTTTGATAAATTTTACAGACTGATACTTATACCATAAACACTTGTATTCATCTATAGTGAGTGAATTAAAAACATTAAATTTCTTGTAAGCAACTGACGCATTTTCATAGTTTGAAAGGTACCTTCCACTTTCAAAAATATAAAATAACAATCCTCGCTCTATAGCCAGAAAATCAGTAAATCGTTCCACTTTCTGTAAATATTTTATCGAAGAAATATACCTTAGTGAAAAAATCAACATTTGTAGATTATTCATCATCTGGTATGATTGCAGATGAGCAACTTCATGACCGTACCATCCTAACCTGGCAGCAGGTGATAGTGTTTCCAATGAAATTCCTTTATGTTTGCCCATGTTATTATTTATCAAAATGACATACCTTCTGTTCGATTTAGTCCTTAAGATATTCATTACATCAGGCCTTGCATTCATTGTTCCCTTGATCTTCTTGTACCTGAATTCAAGTCTTTTATCCCTTATTTCAGGAAAACAGGCTAATGCCACTATAAATTCCGACTTTATATTAGATGGAATATCAATCCTAAGGCTTGAAAGACTATCTGCTTGTACTGTCCTGGAAATATATTTATCAAGATTACAAATGCTCTCATTATATGCGGCATAAAACAGTTCATCAAGTGTTAAAGAATCCACTAAATTACTTTTCTCACATTCAACATTTTTAAAAACCTTTATTTGCGAATACAATGATGTACCGCTGAAAAGTATCCATAGGAATATAAAAATCTTCAAAATATACACCTGATATGCAATTATTTGACTTTCGAAATATAATGAAGCTTGGAACTCGCCTAAGTCTGTTGATAATCTTAATAATGTGCTAAATAGGTTAAACCAAATATACAAATTATTAGCTCAATATCAAAGCGTAATTTGATTTTTATAACTTTACGCAATTAAAATCTCTAACTCTATTACTATGAAAATTATCAGGTGGATATTGTTGGTAACGGCCTCAATCATAGTACTAGTGCTTGTTATTGCTTTATTTATAAAGAAAGAATATCTAATAGAACTGGAAATAACAATAAACAGACCTAAAACCGAGATATTTGAATATATTAAATACCTGAAAAACCAGGAAAACTATAGTGTATGGGCATCCATGGATCCGGAAATGAAGAGTGAATTTAGAGGTACTGATGGTACAGCTGGTTTTGTTTCAGCATGGGAAAGCAAAATTGATGATGTGGGTAAAGGTGAACAGGAAATAATGAAAATTGATGATGGCAACAGGATCGACTATGAAATCAGGTTTACAGAGCCTTTTGAAAACACGGGAAACACTTATCTCATAACTGAAATCACTAAGGACTCAACTACAAAAGTAAGATGGGGATATACCGGAAAGATGAAATATCCATGGAACTTTATGGCATTGTTTATGAATATGGAAGAAATGCCAAGCCCGGATCTTGAAAAAGGTTTAAATAATTTAAAAACATTGCTAGAGAATTAATCCAATACTGTACAATTACTCACTTTAAATGGCTGCTACCAGAAATAAACAGTGGACTCCAATTATCATTATTGTTGTTATTCTTATTCTAATCACTTCACTTGCCGGCATTCTCTACTATCATAATAGAAGAGAAGCAGTAACTGCTGAGATTGCTAAAGATATTATATCAATCAATCGATTGAAAATCAGGCAAATTGAAGAATGGTACAAAGATGAGATCAATGACGCAAAAGTGATCTCACAGAATCCTCTCTTGCTTTCTACCGTAATAAAAGCCATCACTGCTAACGATAGTATAACTTGCAAAAACTTATCATTGTATCTGCTTGATCTCAAGTCTGAACACGGCTATAATGATATTGTCATCACAAATTCACATGGAGAACTTATCTGTTCAACTTCAAGCGATTCAGCAGGTATTGAACCAATAATGAATGATTATTTCACAGCAACAAACAGTGGTCACAACATCATTTCAACCGGTATTTATTATACAAACGACAATATACCACATTTTGACCTTATCAGCCCGCTGTATACCCATCTTTCAAATGAGCTAACCTACATCAGATTCAGCATAAATCCTGAAATTTTCCTGTTTCCACTCTTATCATTTGTAGCTGTTTATGAAGAAACTTCTCAAACATTTCTACTCTATCCGAAAAACGACAGTGCAGTTATCTTATACAAGAGAATAGAAGAGATTAATGGATTCCCCGAACAAGGGCGCAAGTATGCATTGAATGGTTTGATTGAAAAACCGTTAATTGAAAAACACGGTATCTATCTGAGTAAAGATAATCGTGGAAAGAATGTGCTAGCCTATATGAAAGAAATCCCGGGAACTCCCTGGATTCTTTTCTCTAAAACTGACCAAAGTGAATTGTTCAGGACTTTCAATCAACAGGCAATGTTGATTTTTCTCCTCTCTATCATGGTACTCCTAGTGGCGATAACAGTATTATCCTTCTTTTATTCTTTGCGTCAAAGGAATATTTATAAATCGCTTTTGAAATCGCAAAAAGAGTTTAGAACCACTCTGTATAGCATTGGTGATGCGGTGTTCATTACAGATCTTTCAGGTAATATTACCTTAATGAATAAAGAAGCCGAGCAACTAACCGGCTTTCAGGAGGCAGAAGTAATAAATAAAAAACTTTTTGAAATACTCAACATAATTGATGAAACGACCGGCCATGCACTCGAAAATCCCATCACACAAGTAATAAAAGATGGCGAAGTGATTTCAGTTGGCAGTAAAACCATACTTATTTCACGTAACGGTAATAGAATTCCGGTTTCAGATAGTATAGCACCTATCAAAGATGAGTCATCAAAAATTATAGGGGCAGTCTTGATTTTACGTAATCAAACTGATGAACGTAGAAGAGAAGAAGCTCTCATTGAGAGTGAAGAGAAATACTACCGAATGTTTGAGGATAGTCCACAGCCAATGTGGATATATGATATCAATACACTACAGTTCCTTGAGGTAAATGAAGCGGCTGTATTGCATTATGGTTATACCAGGAATGAATTCCTCTCAATGACTATTAAGGATATCCGACCAAAAGATGATATAGACAAACTTATTGATGATGTTTCCAAAACAGTTAAACCATATAATAATGCCGGGATATGGAGGCACCTGAAGAAAAATGGCGAAACGATATATGTAAGCATAAAGTCACATGAGGTAATGTATAACAAGCGGATTGCCCGTCATGTGCTTGCAAATGATATTACTGACATAAAGATTGCCCAGGATGCACTTCAGGACAGTGAATTGAAATTCAGGAAGCTATTTGAAGATCATTCAGCCGTTAAATTACTCATTGATGCCCAGACTTATGACATTGCTGATGCAAATGAAGCAGCCGCTTTATTCTATGGTTATGAACGTGAAGAACTGATAGGGCTGAATATCGGCCGTATCAACATAATTCAGGAATCAAGGATAAAAGATGAAATACAGAAGGTAATAGAAAGGCAGAAGGTTCACTTTGAATTTAAACATCGGAAAAAGGATGGATCAATATGTGATGTTGAAGTATTCAGCAGTAGAATAGTCATTTCAGGTAAGACTTTCTTGCATTCCATAGTACACGATGTGACTGAAAAGAAGAAAGCCAAACAGCAGGTAAAATTGCTTATCCAATCAATAGAGCAAAGTCCAATAGGTATAGTAATCATTGATCCAGAGGGCGCTGTTGAATTTGTAAATTCAAGAATGACCGAGCTTACGGGTTACAATCCTGATGAAATCAATATTAATATCAATAAAATATTGCATACCAGTGATAGATATCAATCATTGGAGTCAGAAGTGTGGAATGTAATCAGCGCAGGAGAAATATGGACAGGTGAATTTGAGGATCGCAGGAAAGATGGCGGAAGCATTTGGGCTAAAATAGTTGTTTCCCCCATTTTGGACGACGAAAGTGAGATTCGTCATTATGTTATGGTTTATGAGGATATATCAGAGCAAAAGGAAACGCATTCAGAACTCGTAGCTGCCAAGTTGAAGGCAGAAGAGAGTGACCACCTAAAAACAGCATTCCTGGCAAATATGAGCCATGAAATACGCACTCCCATGAACGGCATTCTTGGTTTTATGGATTTATTACAACAACCAGGGCTGACCAGTGACCAGTTTGATGAATATATTCGAATTGTAAAAACCAGCAGTCAAAGGCTACTCAGTACTATTAACGATATAATTGATATTTCAAAAATAGAATCAGGGCAAAGCACGTTAAATGAATCCACAGTAGATATCAATCAGGTACTTCAAGGATTGTATAATTTCTTTAGACCCGAGGCTGAAGTTAAAGAACTTCAATTATCCATTTCATCACTGCTGGACGAGGATTGTAAGAATGTTAAAACGGACAATACAAAATTACAATCAGTACTAATTAACCTGATCAAGAATGCAATCAAGTTTACGAAATCCGGATCTGTAACCTTCGGCGCACATTTATTTGATGACAAACTGGCATTCAAGATTACCGATACAGGTATAGGAATACCTCATAATCACATGGAGCGGATCTTTGAACGATTTGTTCAGGCTGACACTTCAATAGCCCGTGATTATGAAGGTTCAGGTTTAGGGCTTTCAATTGCCAAGGCTTATATTGAAATGATGGGTGGCGACATCTCCCTCGAATCAAAAGTAGGCAGTGGAACTACCTTCAGATTCACAATCCCTTACAAGAAAATTCATGTTCAAAGGAAAGCATCTAACAGTTTATCTGATGTACATGAAAGTATTCTCAGTGATCTTAAAATACTAATTGCTGAAGACGATGAGATAAGCTTCATATACCTTAACAGAATGCTTTCGAAATATAACATTAAACTTTTCAGGGCATACAATGGGGAGGAAGCCATTCAGATTTGCATGGAGCATCCTGATATCTCGCTGGTTTTAATGGATATCAAAATGCCGATTATGGATGGCCTGGAAGCAACCCGTCAAATCCTTAAAAAGAAAAGTGATATTCCAATAGTTGCCTTAACCGCATTTGCATTATCAGACGATAGGGAGAAAGCCCTTGAATGTGGATGCATTGATTATTTAAGCAAACCTGCCAAGAAAGAAACACTGCTCGAGACAATTAAGAAACACTCAAAAAAGAAGATCATAGCATAGGCTATGATCTTCCATACATTATCAATTAACTGTTTTCTGTTTAAACATTTTTAGTATTCTTTATCCTTTGTCTCACCCATCATAGACTTTCCTTGCTTATCCTTCATTGCGCTCATCTCCTCCCATGGATTGATATCGGAATTCCACATTTCAGTCTTGATCTTCAATGAACCGTCCGACTGTTTTTCCCAGCGTGTAATGTATTTTCCCTCATCCTTTATAGGCATAGCCATTCCTTCCTTGGCCATTTCCATCCTGTATTTGCCAATTTCTGTTACGATGTTTCCATTGGTTTCCAATGAAACAGTCTCAAAATTGCAACTCTTTACTTTCCAACCTGAGCTTTTCATTTTCTCCATTGCGTTCTTGATCTCCATTTTCCCAACCATCATCTTGTCGTAACTTGGCAAAGAAATCACATCGTTGGTATAAAATGCCAGATTCTTATCATGGTCTCCTGCTATCATTGCATCAGCCATCTCCTTGTTCAACTTCTCAACTTTCTGTTTGATCTCAGTCTCTGTCTGGGCTATTACCCCATAAGTGATAAATGCCGATACTGTAAGTAAAATAATTAGTGAAATTAGCTTTTTCATTTTCGTTGATTTTTTGTTGTTAATAATGTTAAGTACTTAATCTCCAAATACTAACACACCACTGATTAAATTGATTTACAGATATTCATTTTCTTTAACTTGTTTTTTTCGTGTAAAGTCTTGCTTATATTTAATTTATTGTTATTTTTGTTACATGATACTTGTAGGATAAAGCATTTTAACCAGTATCTTCTTATAAGAGCCGGGAAGCTTTTTACAACTTTGAATACTGTTTTTTTATTCTACATGAACACTTAGTCAAATACAAACAAAACTCATTATTATGAAAGGGATGATCTATAAGGATGGGAAGTTCATTAGTGTTTTAACTGAAACTGAGACTGAAAGCTTGTATGCAGAACTTCCACGCAATAAAAAAAAGCGTGAAGAGAAGACCAACAATAAGAAGAAAACTGGCAAGGTTAAAAAGTAAAAGCAGCATCACCATTATATTTAATAATTCCCTGTATTTCACTATTTCCTGAACTCACACTGTTGGGTTATATTCCATTTTTGGATATTCCTGGTTTCTGACTGACAAAATGAATAATGATGTCATGCTATAATAGTATGTCCTCATCAATCCATTTTTCTTCTGAAATAATCGATATTCGAGTAATGCATTATTTTTATCAGGTCCAGTGCAACTCCAGTGTAACTCCAGTGCAACTCCAGTAAATCTTGATAATTACTGGAGTTGCACTGGACCTGTACTGGAGTTGTACTGGAGTTGACTAAAATGAATCCCTATTGTTTCCAAATTATTCGGTAATCATAATGGTTCTCATTCATGGTTACTTTTTAAAAGTCATCACATCCAAAGGCAAAAAGATTCACTAATTTTACTTGATAAATCTCACAACGATGAATCTAACCGCAAATGAGCTTTTCAATGAGCTCAGAAAATACTGCATTGACAATGCTGATGAAGCAATGGTGAAAAAATACAGTCGCTATTTCAAAGGTGGCTATGATGCATGGGGATTAACCCAGGCTTTGATGGATGCCAAAAAAAAGGAATTGATCGAAAGGGATATAATCACTTTCGATTTGATCTTTGAAACAGCACCATTACTGATGAAAAGTGGCAAATACGAGGAAACATCATTTGTGCTTATCATGTTGTTGCAGATGAAGAAGAAGTTCGACAAAGCAACATTTTATAAAGTAGAATCATTGTTTGAAATTGGAATAAACAATTGGGCACATGCCGACACACTTGGAATGTTAATATTGCCGTTGTTCGTGTCACAAAATGCCGTTACCATCAGCGATTTCAAACCTTGGATATCTTCTGAATTCAAATTTCAGCGCCGATGTGTTCCTGTTACTTTCATTAAATCGCTTAAAAGTGCGCCTTTAGATGAACTGCTTGCCATAATTGATCCTCTTATGAAGGATTCGGAACGCGAAGTCCATCAGGGAGTAGGTTGGTTCCTGCGTGAAGCCTGGAAACTATTTCCCGAGAGGGTTGAGATGTATTTGATGAAATACAAGGATACGGCTCCGCGACTGATATTCCAGTATGCGTGTGAAAAGATGACCTCGGATAACAAACAGCGCTTCAAGAAAACAAAAGGTTAAGACAGCCAATTTTGCCCATGGCAAATTTTAATTAAACGCATTTTGACAATAGCCGGTGGTCTATATCAAATGCCATCTATTCATACTTGTACTCCAGTCGATAATGATTTCCGGCATTATAGAGTGTTGGTTCCATAACAACTTCAACTGACAGAACATTACCTGATTCGTTGAATGCTCTTTCTACAAGGCTAATTCTCTGACCGTTCTGGTCAATTTCTTCTTGTGTAATATTATTCCCCGCATCATCATAATTAAGAATGGTGGTCTTTTTACCTCTTACATTCTCTTCTTCAAACCTTACAGGTTTTCCATTCTCATTATATTGCACAGTAGTTCTGGCTACCAGTCTTTCTTTTGAATCATAGTGCTTCTCGGTAGTCATACGGCCATTCTCATCATAAATGGTAATAGTCTTTTCAGGCTGCTCTTCCCTGAAGGATGTTTCAGTAATGTCAGTCAACATTCCATTCTCATCATATTCAGGCACTCTTTCCAGCTCAACATTACCGAATATATTGTAATGAACTTCACGAATTAAGCGGTTATCCTCATATTCCCATGTTTGCTTCTCGCCTTCATCCCCATCGCTATCAACTACCAGCCGTGATACCAGTCGGTCACCTTCATATTCAAAGTAAGTAGTATCAGTACCTCCTTCCAAATATTGTCTTGTTTCAGTGAGGAGCCTTCCATTTTCATCAAACGTGCGGGTGGCATGTTCCGTTAGTTCACCATTCATTTCCAATCGTTCATCTACCGGAAGACCATTAACCAATTCAAGCTTGATGTGTTCCTCCAGCTCTCCGTCGGAATTATAGTTGAGATGTTCTGTTTCGTTTCCTTGCTCATCATAGAAAACCTCGTTAATAACTACTCCTTCATTGTTTTCATCCTGTGCTCCAAGAAGATTATAGCGGACAATAGATACTTTTTTAAATGTTGACATGGCGTATTTTATAATATCTGCAAATTAAATGAAATTTTCAGGATATAATGCATGCCAACCCATCAAAAGTGTTCTTCTATCATGGCAGAGAGTGGTTCGAAGATCGTGAAATCTAAAAGATCAGCTCTAAATTGAAGATTCATAATGTATAATTTAAAAAGAGTGCATACGTTAAATAATCGGCAGAAATTAAAAAAATTCCAAAAGCCTGTTAATTTTGCACAACTTATTTATACAGTTAAAGATGCCAATTTTTCAATCAATCGAACCACGAAAGGTCTTATTTCCTCTATTAATCCTTATTCTTCTCTTTAAAGGTCAAAATGTTGCAGCACAAAGTATTTCAGACTCTGCCGTTATGAATTTAATGGATAGTTTGAATATTTTAAAGGACCAACTGAATAACCAAAAGCAACAAGTACTTGCGTTATCAGCCGAACTTGAGAATAAGAATCGCAATCTTGAAGAACAGCTGCGTATACAACGTGAAAAAGAGATTCTTTTTCAGGAAAAAGAGATTATTTATCGTGAAGCAATCAACAGTACAATATTAGACAAGGTTAAACTTGAAGGGCAGATTGATTCACGCGATTCAAAGCTAGAAGGAAAGGATCGTGAGATCAACCTTTTGAAAGAGAATCTTGACGACAAGAATCGCGACATTATGTCGCGAGTTTCTGAGATGCAAAAGATAATTCAGGGAAAAGAGCGGGCTGAAAACCGTATTGATACCCTACAGATGAATTTATTGGAGAAAGAAAAGATGCTCATTAAAACCAGTGAGCAATTAAAATATTCCGAACTCAAGGTAAAGGACTGTGAATCAAGATATACTACAGTAACCAACAGGAAGAAGAAAACCAGGGTTGTTCAGGGGTTTGCATTGAAAAATTACAGGACTCCTGATTATATACTGGCCCCCAAAGATGTGAATAATCCTTCGGTATATGTCATCAACAATAAGAATTCCAGCAATGTGGAATTTGATTACGTTACAGGAGCAAGCTTCATGATAATGGATCTTACCAAGCCAAACGGCACTTTGACATACGATATGGGATTTTTCCTCGGTTTTGGTGGGAATAACTTGTTCAAGAACTTCTATATTGGTCCAAATTTTAAGTTGTTTGACGTGCTTCACCTTAATTTAGGCGCCAATATTGCTGAATATGAGGTCTTGAAGGATGGTTTCAATGTTGGTGATGTGTTGGTTGCAGGTACTGCCATCCCTACTAACAGGGCCTGGAAGATCAATGCATATGCGGGTCTTACTTTCGATCTGGAACTAATTACCATGATTGGGAAGAGATAAGACAATTCGTCTACATAAATTTAGTACTTTCAAGCCGCTTTACATCAGATATAAAACACAACGCCATGATAGTATTGGTTTATGATTCACTTTTCGGGAATACAGCACAGATAGGGGATACTATGGCTGATGAAGTGAAAACCATTGGCTTTGATGTGCGGGAGATGAATGTAAATGAAGCCGACTTTGAATTACTTGTGAAAGCAGAATACATGCTTATTGGCTCTCCAACCCAGGCATTCAGTGCCAGCAAACCAATGCTCGAATTCCTTGGGAAGGTAACCTCTGAGAGTGTGAACAACAAAAAGGTCATTGTATTCGACACACGTATTGATATTGACACAATCAAGAGCAAATTCCTTCGCTGGCTAGTGAACAGAGGGGGTTACGCCACTGCAACAATTTCAAGGATATTGAAAAAAAAAGGAGCTAAAATTGTGAGCTGCGAAGGATTCCTGGTAGCAGACAAGGAAGGGCCTCTTTTAGAAGGTGAGAGAGAACGGGCTGCCCAATGGATACGTTCCATTATTCAAAAATAGCAATTCCATGCCATTTGATGTTGAGGCCTCTTCAATGATCATCAGTATCTTCCTTTAACCTCTATGTATTCCTTTCCATCAGGAAAGACATCAGGTGCCGAAAATAGTTGATTATTCAAGAATTCTTCATCTGTCAATGATTGAAGAAATGCTTTCAGATTATTCTTTTCAATAGGAGTTAACTGAATTCCACCATTGGCAACATGATGCATCAGGGGACTAATATGCTCTGACATCTTAACTTCATGAGAGTAAAAATTGACCACCTCATCCAAAGTCCTGAAACGACCATCATGCATAAATGGGCCACCTGCGGTGATATTCCTTAATGTAGTTGCTTTATATGCTCCGATGTCTGCAACACTAGCTGTGATGGAATACCTGTCATCAGAACCGTCAAATACACTATCCTTGCCATTATTGTAAAAAAGGTTAGTGGTAAACATAGGATTTCCACTGCTTCCATGGCAGTGAAAACAGTCGGCACCTTCTTCAGTAGTAAATAAAATAAAGCCCTCCAACTCCTCCGTTGTCAATTGAACATCTCCACGCATATACTTATCAAAACGAGAATTGGCAGAGATTAAAGTTCTTACAAACTGGGCAATAGCCATGGCAATTCTATTGGCTGTTACTTTAGTTGATCCAAATGCTTTATAAAACAGTTCAGGGTACCCATCGATGCTTTGAATGAGGGCAACTGTTTGAGCTGTATCACCTGCCAGTTCAGCTGGATGAACTATTGTGTGAAGTACAATACTCTCAATACTGCCGGTATATGAAGCGCCTGCCAATGCAGCAACACTGCCATTCCATGTATAGCCGTTCTGATTCCAAACCAGGTTTACAAGGGGTAAAGCCGCATGACTGGTTGGCACCCCTTTTATTCCTATGGGCATTCCCTCAGGGAATGCTGGATTGCCTGTGCCGGGCCTGAAATTATTAGCCTGTACATGGCAGCTTCCACAGCTCATAAGTGAATCACATTCGGTTCTTCCTGATAACCTGCCATCATAAAACAGGAATCTGCCTAATGCAATCCCTTCCACAGTCATTGGATTGTTATCAGGAATATTTAACTGTGTAGGAAAGTAGGGAGGAATTTCAATGGTATATGGTGTGGTCACCCATCTAGGTATGTCAGGCTCCTTATCTTTACAGGAACATAATACCATGGATAACATTACCAGGCTAATAAATAAACCACGCTTTGGCATCTCGAAAAAACTATTAACTCCTGATTCCAATACTATTAATGGATTGTTGAAACATTGAATACAATGATTAAACCAATAATGGTTTGAACCGTTATAGTACATGCTAAATTACTCCAATTAATGTTACGTTTTAATGATCTGCCACTACTTTTGGGTAAGGCAACCATGGAGGCAAGTGAAAGTATTAAAAACGACACTTGCATTCCAACCACACAAGTAAAACACACAATTTCTGATGTTTTGAAACATATTGATGATGAATGCAATGGCAATGGCTGGTATTTTACCTTCAAAATAATTACAACCATTAATTGATGTATTTTTGCACTCGAAAAAAATTAACAAATACCAGATATACTAAATGGAATTAAAGGTTGGTGACAAGGTAAGATTCTTGAATGAAAAAGGTGGCGGAATAATTACAGGTCTAATAAGCACGTCAATGGTAAAGGTTGCCATAGAGGAAGGATTTGAAGTCCCGGTATTAGTCAATGATCTGATAAAAATAGAGCCAAATGGGGCGGCTGACAGATTTTTTGATCGGCCCGCCAATGTTAGTGTAAAGATACCGGAGCCCGAAACAGCTAAGAGAATAGAAACAGAAAAAGAAAAAACGACATACGACGAAAGCATAGGTGATCTGGTCTCTGCCATCTATCGTCAGTCAGGTGCAGGTTTAGCTGAAGGAATCTATCTTATTTGGGAACCTCATGATCAGAAATGGCTCATTACAGGGAATATTGATATTATTCTTGTGAATAATACAGCCTTTGATTCCATCTTTTCATTTATGCTGGAGGAGGACAAAACCACATTTGCAGGTGTAAGTTATGATGTGATTCCACCCTATTCAAAAATACACATTGAGACCATAACACGTGAGGATCTTGAAGCCTGGACCAATGGTATTGTGCAGGTAATATTCCATAGCCATGAAATGCAGGATCTATACCAGCCACTTCATGCACATTTTAAAGTGAAGGCATCCCGGTTTTTCAAAGAGACCGCGTATCAGGAATTCAAACTCACTGACTCAAAAGCAATTATTTTGCATATAGGTGATATAGTCTCCCAAAGGATAATTCACGGAGGTGTTCAAAGCAAATTGGACATTGACCCGGCAGTCAGGCAAAAGATTGATGCAATCACTCCCACAGCCTTGATTGACAAGCATAGAACAGGACCTCGTGAAGCTGAAGTTGATCTGCATATTTCTGCCCTGCGTACCGATTATACCACTATGCCGCTGGATGAGATCCTACTTTACCAGATTGACTATTTTTCCAGAATGCTGGAAAGTGCAATAACCTTTAACTATAAACGTGTGACTTTCATTCACGGCATAGGTAATGGTGTATTGAAGTCTGCTATAATCAATCAACTGAAAGATTATGAAAACCTTGAATTACGAAAAGCTTCATTTGCCCGATACGGCAATGGGGCAATTGAAATTGTGATTCATAATGATAACAGGGCTTGATCTGCTTCAGATAGTTCATTCCATCAATATTAAGACAAATCATTACTAATGAAGGCAATGGTATGGATTTTGCAGTACCTTTGCATAGATTAATAATGTTGAAAAACGGAAAATCAATGTGTTCTGTCGCTTGGAGTTTAAACACTTCAAGAGGAAAGTCGGGGCAATAAAGGGCGCCATACTTCCTAACGGGAAGGATTCACAACCGGTGAATACAGCAAGTGCCACAGAAAATAACCGCTATTGTGAGGACTCGCTCCTTGCAAGGGTAAGGGTGAAAATGTAGGGTAAGAGCCTACAGTGCAGTCTGGCGACAGATTGCGCGGGTAAACCTTATGGATTGAAAGACCAAATATACCTGACGCTCTCTCTTACGGGAGATCAGGAGTTGCCCGCTCCATTCAGGGGGGTAGGTCGTTCGATTCCGGAGGCAACTCCGGAACTAGATAAATGACAGAAACCTGACTTCATTGTCAGGAACAGAACCCCGCTTACAGCATTGAACGGTACCGTTTTTCAATATGTTTTTACAAGCAAGGAGCGCATGACAGGCATAAAAACCGGTTCTGCGCTCTTTTTGTCAACAAAATGCATTTTGAATGGTTTCTGCTATAGTTTCATATTCTATCGATCACTAACTTTGTTATTTCATTGTAAAAACCTGACACATGAGGAAAATTACACACTGCATTATAATAATATCCCTGATTCTGTTATCAACCGCCAATAGTATGCTCGCTCAGAATCAAATTCCCAATGCCGATTTTGAAAGTTGGACTGCAGGTGCACCAACATATTGGGACACCTCCAATGAGAATATATTAGGCACTGATTTTGTTTGTGTTACCAAGGATATGAATTCACCATACAGTGGTACTGCAAGTGCGAAGGTTCAGTCGGTTACCCAAAATATATTCATAATCGGCCCCATAACAATGCCGGGAATATTAACCCTTGGAGATGTAATAATAGATATTACAAATGCTACCGGCACCGTAGAGGGTGGTGTTCCTGTTACCGGCCAGCCCAAGTATCTCAAAGGAAATTATAAATATCAACCTGTGAACGGCGATTCATGTATCATGGGAATTGGCCTTACCAAATGGAATGGAACTTCACGTGATACCATAGCCTATGCCTATAAATCATTCGGCGATGTGATTACCTCCTGGCAAGAGTTTAGCATTCCCATTGAATATGTTACATGGACTACACCTGACTCAATGAATATTATGTTCGTCTCTTCCAACATTCTCTTTGGTGCTCCCGTGGGTGGCAGCGCTTTATGGGTGGATAGCTTATGGCTGGAGTACAGTCAGGTGGCTGTACATGAAATTGGCTACAGAAAAGATGTCTATTTATCAGAATCCAATGACGGCAACTCATTGGTAGTTTTCAGCGGTAATGCTATCCCAGTGAAAATAGAAATATTCTCAATTAACGGCCATATTCTTCAGTCAGTGGAAGGGACAGGCAGCAATACCACTTTGATAAATATATCCAATCTTCCCAAAGGCATATATCTAGCAAGGGTTCTCATGCCAGGAAACAAAAGCCAGACAATCAAGTTTTCACGTCTATAATCGGGAGTCAAACTTCATTATGCCTAACAGCACAAATTACTGATTGTGCAATATAAGCATATACTATACTTTCACTACTTTCGTTACTAAGCAGAGGATTTTAAATATTCCACTGTTGATAATTTATACCTTTCTATGGTTCAAGATAAGTCATAAGGACTTATTTTAGCTACCGGTAAAACAAACCATGCATGAAAAAAATAATCAGTATACTAATTATTGTACTGCCAGCTACACTGTGGTCAGGTCTGTCAGCCCAACAAACTTATAATCAGGATAACCCGATCAATTCAGCACATGATCTCTTTATAAAGGATCATTATGGACCGGCACGTAACATCTATTCAAAATTGATAGATGCGAATGATCTATTACAGGAATATGATGCGGAAAAGGATTTCTACGTTTCATCCTCGGCAGCTGAGTTAAAACATGGTGATGCAGCATATATGCTTGAGGAGTACCTCAGGAAACATCCGCAAAGTACCCGTACCAACAGGGTTTGGTTACAATTAGGCCATCTCTATTTCAGGAACAGCAACTACCGCAGCGCCCTTGAAGCTTACAACAATGTCTCTACCGGTGATATGAACCAGGAGGAGAGAGCGGAATTCACTTTTAAACGGGGATACACCTTATTTAAAAGTGGAGATATGGACAAGGCTGCAAATGCCTTTTCTCAAATAAAGGACAGGCAAACTAAATATACCGGCCCTGCAAATTACTACTATGCGCATATTATGTATGCAAGCGGTAATTATGAAACTGCTTTGCGCGATTTTGAAAAACTTAGAAATGATGAAACCTTTAAGTCGGTAGTACCCTACTATATCATCCAGATATATTATGTACAAGGGCGCTATGAAGAGATGCTTGCCATTGCGGAACCATATCTTGAAGGTGCCAGAAATAAACGTACCAATGAAATGCTCAGACTCGTTGCCGATGCTCAGTACCGTAAGGGAAACTATAAAGAGGCAGCCCGATTGATGGAAGAATACAGCTCACTGAACAGGAGCAAAATGACTCGCGAAGATCATTACATGCTTGGCTTTGCTTATTATAATGAACGTGAATATTCCAAATCAATACCTGAATTCCAGTATGTAACTACCGGTAATGACAGCCTTGCTCAAAATGCATGGTACCACATGGGCGACAGCTACCTGAAAACTGATCAGAAGAAATTTGCTTCAAATGCATTCAGTTCTGCATGGAAAATTCCTGTCAGATCATCATTAGCAGAAGATGCATTATTCAATTATGCCAAATTATCAGTTGAACTTTCACATAATCCATATAATGAGGCAATCCTTGCTCTTCAAGAGTATCTCAAGGAATATCCTACATCAAAGCGCAGGGATGAAGCTTACACCTACCTCGCAAATCTATACCTTGTTACACGTAATTATGATGAGGCACTCACTAACCTGGAACAGATTAAAAGTCGCAATGACCTGCAAAATTCAATCTATCAGAAAATAACTTATTATAGGGGGATAGAGTTATTCAATAATCAGAAATATTTTGACGCTATCGGGCTTTTTAAGAAATCACTGGCGCATCAGATTGATTCAAAAATTACCGAAGGATCACTGCTGTGGCAGGGTGAATCATATTACAGACTGGGGCAATATGATGTTGCCCGTAACTATTTCCGTGATTTTCTCAATACAGCTAAAGGTCATCCTTCATACAATGCTGCTTATTATAATCTAGGGTATTCATACCTCAAGCTAAAGGACTATGCTCAGTCTAAAAACGCATTCAGCACATTCATTGATAGCCGTCCAAAAGATCAGCGCTTATTAAATGATGCGAAATTGAGAATGGCCGATTGTCATTTAATGTTGAAGCAGTATAAAGAAGCATCGTCACTTTATGATCAGGTAGGTAACTCAAATGCCTCCGATGCCGACTATGCCTTGTATCATAGATCCATATCAGCAGGGGTTTCTGGTGATAATAATCAAAAGATCAATTCATTGCAAAAGCTGTTGACTGATTACCCAAAATCACCATATGCTGATGATGCCCGCTTTGAAATGGGACAGACCTATCTGGCAATGAAAAAGAACAGTGAAGCATTGTCTGCTTTCCAGAAAGTTATTATGGACTATCCCAGAAGCAGTTTAGTCAAAGATGCACTGCTCAATACCGGGTTGATCTATTATAATACAAACCGTGACCAACAGGCACTTGAGACACTTAAAAAAGTTGTAGCCGACTATCCTTCAACGCCAACAGCACGTGAGGCCCTGGCGGTTATCAGGAACATTTACGTTGACATGAACGAAGTGGATAAATATGTTGATTATGCTGAGGATATTCCTTTTGCCAATGTAAGCCGTTCAGAGCAGGATTCATTGTTGTATGTTGCAGCGGAAAACAAATACATGAGCGGGGATTGTGAAAAAGCGCTCCCGGGTTTTAAATCATATCTGCAGAAGTTCCCTGAAGGTGGATTTTCACTGAATGCCCATTATAACAAGGCCGATTGTGAAAGTCGGGCCGGTCAGTATAACGATGCACTCACCAGCTATCAGGAGATTATATCACGTCCGCGTAATAACTTCACTGAAAACGCAGCCCTCTATGCATCGGGCATCCTTTACAAAATGGAGGATTATGCCAAAGCATTGACAATGTATCAAAAACTCGAAGAAAATGCCGAAAAGAAGAATAACCTTGCTGAAGCACTTATCGGTCAGATGAGATGTCACTACGAAGTAGGCAATTACGCTCAGACAATAATGTATGCCCAGCGTGTTATAGAAATGGATCAAACTCCAACATTGATAGCTGCTGAAGCAAATTTATTGATTGGAAGGTCGGCTAATATATTAAAGAGGTCAGAACTTGCCAGAAGTTCATTCAATGAAACCATAAAACTGTCGCAGGGAATTCATGGAGCAGAAGCCCTCTATTCATTATCTGAAATGGCTTTCGAGATGAAGGATTATACTACAGCTGAGAATAATGTATTCAAGCTTTCATCAGATTATCCAGCCTTTAAATTCTGGCTTGCCAAAGGATTTATTCTGCTATCAGATATATACGTGATCCAGGATAACGTTTTCCAGGCAAAACAGACACTTCAGAGTATCATAGATAACTATGAAGGCGATGATTTGAAGAAAGTGGCGATGGATAAGTTAGCAGCGCTTGAAAAAACTGAAAAGTCAACTAGCCCTAAAGTCATTGACACTGAAGCAGAAGAAAGCATTCAAATAAAATAAGACCCATAACAAGATGAGCACAAGATTCAGATATATAGCCACAAGCATAATAGCAATTGCATACTTGTTATCAACAGGCAATTCAGCCAAACTTATGGCTCAGACAATAAATGAAGAAGTCACAGTAACAGCTGCTTATGAACCTAGCATTCCTGATTCAGATAAGATAAATATTGAACCACCTGAAAATGAAACAGAAGTCAGGCTTCCGGCAATGACTTACGATAATGAGCCTGCTCAGATGATGGTATCATTGAAGCCTGAAAGTATAGCTGCAGTAAGGTTAGTAAGTGAGCCATTGAAGAAATTATACCGTAATTATGTAAGGGCGGGACTGGGCACTTATACTACTCCGTTTATCGATCTTTATGCCAGCTCATTGAGATCAGAAACACATTCACTGGGCATTCACATCAAGCATATTTCTTCATCAGGTGAAATTGAGAACCACCCCATTTCAAGCAACAGCCATAATCAAATTGACTTGTACGGACAAAAATTCCTTGATAATCATACAATTTCCGCTAACCTGGGATTTCGACGCAATGTAGTGCATCATTATGGTTTCCTTAAAGAGGAATTTAATGAATCATCACTTCCATTAGCCTATTCTTACAATGATGATGACCTTAAACAAAGATTTGCCAGAATAAATGGCAGTGTTGGTTTCAAATCAAATTATAAGGAAACCGACAAGTTGAATCATTTAGGCAATCTCAAAATAAAGAATATCAGCGATTTGTTTGAAACCCGTGAAACCGCCTTTGAGGTGAATGCCGGTGCCGATAAGCAATTTGAACTGTTGGATTTTACTGATTACCAGCAATTAGGAATGACTGCTGATATAAGCTATGTTGCCTATAAGGACAGTCTGATCAAGCAGAATAACACACTTGTAACATTAAAGCCATTCATCAGCACCAGTTTCAATGAATATACCATCAAAGCAGGGATAAATCTTAACTTTAAAATTGACACAGTCTCAAAAGCATACCTTTTCCCTTTTGCTGAAGGACAGTTAAGGCTGATTGATGATGCTTTGATTGTTCATGCCGGTATTACAGGGAATGTAAAACGACAAGGATTTGATGAATTGAGTGAAATTAATCCTTTCTTACAATCGGCACTCCCCCTTAAATACATGAGGGAGAAGTTTACTTTTTACGCCGGGCTCCGTGCACGGGCCGGTGAATATTTCGATTTCAGCGCCACTGTGCGCTCAAGCTCTGTAGCTAACGCTTACTTCTTTGTAAATGATTACACAAATGTTCCTTACAACCGGTTCACGCTCATTCATGATGATGGTAACGTTATCAAAGGACGAGTGGAAGCCCAGTATCATTCTGCAGAAAGGATAAATATTAAAGCATATACTGAAATTCAGTCATGGAGTCTTGACACCTTGAATCATGCTTTCCACACTCCTGTTCTAAAGATTGGTGTTGATGGAATGTATCAGATACAGAATAAAATAGTTTTCAGAGCAAATGTTGCAGCTCACAGCAAGCAATATGCACGGATCTTTAATGACACTAAGGGATTTACCTCCTCAGCCATTGATGGGTTTGTCGACCTCAGCCTTGGCCTGGAATATAGATATACCAAAGTGCTTTCAGCATTTATTAACTTCAACAATCTTACCAATTCACGTTATTATCTCTGGAACAATTACTCCTCATACAGATTCAATCTGATGGGAGGTGTTGCCTACTCATTCTAACATTAAAAGGAAAGGTTGCCAGACTGATAAATATCAGTCAATTTCATCCAGGAGCATCTGTTTGGATTTCTCCAATTCCTCCTTTTCAGAAACCGGCATGGTTGGGAAGTCAATTTCAAGTTCTTTCAACCTGTTGATAATAATATTGCTTACGGCATATCTCATAAACCATTTATGGTCAGCGGGGATAACAAACCATGGTGCAAATTTGGTTGAAGTTTCTGAAAGCATATCGCTATATGCATTCATATAATCGTCCCAGTATTGTCGCTCTTTTACATCACCACTTGAGAACTTCCAGTTTTTTGTTGGATCTTCAATTCGATCAAGGAATCGCTTCTTCTGCTCTTTTTTGGAAACGTTCAGGAAGAATTTGAGTATGATAACACCATTTTCCACCAGGTGTCTTTCCATATCATTTATTTGACGATAACGTCTCTTCCAGAAATCACCATCAATAGAATCAACAGAATTAACCCCCGGCAGATTCTGCGCCATCAGAAATTGTGGGTGAACCTTAACCACAAGCACCTCTTCGTAATACGAACGATTAAAAATGCCGAACCTACCTCTTTCAGGTAAGCACTTGTAGGTTCGCCATATATAATCATGGTCCAATTCAACAGCTGAGGGGGTTTTAAAACTATATACTTCACACCCCTGGGGATTCAAACCTGACATAACGTGTTTTATTGTACCATCCTTACCTGCTGCATCCATTGCCTGAAAAATCAACAGAATGGAGTGCCGGTTATGTCCATACAGCTTCTCCTGTATCTCAATAAGCTGCTTTACATTATCTTCCAGAAGCTCTTTGCCTTGTTCCTTATTGCCCAGGCGTGCCGTATAGTCGGGGTCATAATCCTTAACCTTATGTTCCTTACCCGGTTCAGCTATAATTCTTGGGTCATTTATCAGGTTTGATCTCATGGTATATAACTATTTAGTTAAGATATTCAGTTATTGCAGAAAGACACTTTACTTATTCAATACTAAAAGTGAAAGTGTATACCAAACAAAAATTAAAGATTGGTTTAACATGTTAAATTTAATGACTTTAGAGAAACAGGGCTATTTTGTAGATTTAATTTCGCTAAAATTTCTTTGGTCATAACTAAATTACTGTACATTTGCACAACATTGGTCCAGTAAAAAGGATAATTGGGAATGCCGTGCAATTCGGCAACAGTTCCCGCTGCTGTAAGTTCCTTATAAGGTTTAGCATCAGGTCACTATCAAGAAAGCTCCTGCCAGGGAGTGATGGGAAGGCGCTAATACCGGAACAAGTCAGAAGACCAGCCAATGAATGATGGATTTTGTAGTTTACGGTGAATGAACTGCAGGCCGGTTTCTTTCTATTTGTCAGATTGCACATAATAGAAATTCAGACGCAAGAGCAAGATCCATTGATTTTATTTATTGAAATAATGTCAACGACTATGCTGATTAACCAAGGTAAAATAGAAAGCTGCTTCAAATCCAAATGGATATCTGCCTTTGTAGGATTACTGCATGGTGGCATAAGGTTGTCGGGCAGGTTATCAATAATAACAATTTCCCTTTTATTACTGCCTTATTTTACATTTTCACAACAAGATACCATCCATCTGAAAGAGGTTGAAGTATTAGGCATCAAGTCAGAAATTTCAACAAGCTCACCAAATCCCGTTCAGCAAATTTCCCTTAAGAAGCTAAATGCCATTCCATCGGCAAGTGTAGCTGAAGCTATTCGTAACTTTTCGGGGGTTGTAATTAAGGACTTTGGTGGTGTTGGAGGACTTAAAACTGTAATGATCCGCAGCCTGGGCTCAAACCATACCGGCGTCTTTGTTGATGACCAACCCGGTAGTGATGCGGCAACCGGCCAAATAGACCTTGGCAAGATTTCCCTGCAGGATATCAGTAATATAAGGTTATCAGTAGGCCAACCTGAATTTAAACTTAAACCGGCAAGTATATACGCTTATGCAAGTGTATTGGAGATTGACTCCAAAGAGGCTGACTTTTCCAATAATCGAAACGTGATTAATCTCTCAGCAAAGGCAGGATCATACAGCACCTTTAATCCAACTATTAGCATTGATTCAAAACTGACAAACAGATTAACTACCGGTATCACCTTAAATTACTATAAAACAAAGGGCAATTTTCCTTTTGTAATTCACAATGGGGCCTCTACTACAGAACAAAACAGAGAGAACTCAGATATTGAAACATTAAATGCCCGGTTTGTATCAAAGATAATTTTCGGCGACAGCAGTACCATGAAAATCAGAGGTAGCTGGTATTACTCCTATAGGGGCTTGCCGGGAGCAGTAATTCTCTATAACCCTTATTCAAGTCAGCGATTAGAAAACAAGGATTTTAAAGCCGCAATACAATACGAAAACAACCATAAAGCATCCATCAGAATGCAGTCAGGCATTGGATTTTCAGGTACCAGTTTGATCTATACCGATCCTGATTTCCAGAACCAGTCAGGCGGACTAAGAAATGTGTATGACCAAGTGGAATATTACATTTCAGAAGTGGTTGCTATACCGTTATTTTCAAGATTGAATTTTTCATTGGCAACCGACCTTCTGGTCAACAAATTGAAAACAAACGCTTATTCTATTAGTGAACCATCAAGAATTACTTCTCTAACTGCGGGTGTTTTGCAATATGAGAATAAAGGACTTGAAATTCAGGGAAGTCTGCTTATGACACTGGCCGGAGACTTTTCAGAGGGCAATGGGAATAAAAATTACTTCCGCTTATCACCGGCCATTTCACTTATCCGGGCTTTAACTCATGACCATGCACTGAAGGCGCGCTTTATGTATAAGAATATATACAGAATGCCATCATTCAATGACCTCTACTACACCATAGCAGGCAATAACAAGCTTAGTCCTGAAATAGCATCCATGGCAGATCTGGGAATATTGTTCAGCAAGGCCCTGAATAACAATGCAGGCCTCAATTTAAAGGTTGACGGCTTTATCAATAAAGTAACTGATAAAATTGTAACAGTACCCACCCACAATCTTTTCATCTGGAGTACACAAAATATTGGGAAAGTAGATATTAAAGGACTTGAATTTTATGCTGAACTTGTAAAACGCCTGAATCAAAGCTGGTCAGTAAACCTAAGCGGCAACTATACCTATCAGCATGCTGTGGATATAACTGATAAAAACAAGGACACCTATAACCACCAAATTGCATATATACCTTTTGAAACCTCAGGCGGGTTGGCTACTGTATACTATCGAAACCTGGGCCTGGGCATCAATACCCTGTTTAATGGGTATAGATATTCAACGGGATATAATACACGCGAAAATCTTCTGGAATCCTGGATCTCCACTGACCTGACAGCCAGTTGGCTAAAAAAGATCAACAATAGGGAGTATAGAATAAAAGCCGAAGTTGTCAATATTATGAATCAGCAATATGAAGTAGTAAGAGGCTTTCCAATGACCGGAAGAGCATACTATATAAATCTCTATGTTACACTTTAAAATAATCAATGTTAAATTTTAAATCAATCAACGGATGAAAAGAATTTCCACCAAACTCGCCAAATCATTTACCAACAAATTAATAATAGGGAGTACTGGCCAAACAGCATTGCTTTATTTATTCCTAACGCTGTTGGTTACATCTATATCTTGTAAGAAAGAACCCGATGATAACAACCCTGATATTCCGGTTGAAGTTCCTGAAAGCAGGGCCGTTTATGTATTGAACCAGGGTTCATACAGTGGGAATAATGCCTCCGTTACTTTAATAAACCTGGAAAACCAGTCGGTTACCCCCGATTACTTTAAAGCTCAAAACGATCGTGAACTTGGTGATACAGGCGCAGACCTTTATATTTATGGCGGTAAAGCTTATATTGTAACAAATATATCCAGTCAGCTCGAAATAGTCGATGCAGTTACTTTTAAAAGTATAAAGCAAATCAGCTTTATCAGAGAAGGTACTCCACAGCAACCTTCAGCAATAACAGGTTTTGGCAGCAATATTTTTGTTTCAGCTTATGATAGCACCGTATCAGTGATTGATACGGCAACTCTTGAGATAGTTAAGGTCATTAAAGTAGGTATGAATCCCGATGCCTTATTAACCGCCAATGGCAAAGTATGGGTTTCAAACTCAGGGGGACTTAATTTCCCTGATTATGATAATACGGTATCTGTGATTGATCCAATAACATTAAGGGAAGTAAACAAGATTGAAGTTGGAACAAATCCATACACACTTCAGGCTGATAGTTATGGAGATATTTATGTAATTACACGTGGCAACTACAGTGATGTCAAGATGCGGTTAAAGATAATAGATGCCACAACACAGACTGTTAAACATACCTTTGACGATTTCGATGCTTATAATTTTACCATCAAAGGTGACACGGCCTATGTGTATTATTACGACTACACGGGAACAACAGGGTCAAGCATTATGATGTTAAATGTAAAGACAGAGCAGATAATCAGATCAAACTTCATAACTGACGGGACGGTGATAAATACAGTTTATGGTATTGCAGCTGATCCCAGTTCAAATGACGTATATATCAGTGATGCCAAGGATTTTGTAAGTCAGGGAACCGTTTATTGCTTCGGCACTGATGGCAAACTGAAATCATCGTTTCCTGCAGGTGTAAATCCCTTTGCAATAAGATTCCTTGTACGATAGACATCTTGGTCCATTTAATAGAATGGCAAGCGGATTAGCCAATCATCAGGATGCAAAACCCAAATCTGTAAAAAGCAGATCCTGACATAAAACTGAATCAGGTATAGAATCAGAAAGCTCCACGGAACAATCATTGCCCGGGAGCTTTCTTCTTTTTAATCACTAATTACCCGGTGTAACCAGCAATTTAAAGTTGCCAGCAGTTGAATTCCCCAGAAGCCTCAGGATTACAAATCCTGAAATATTTGGAGGTATATTTATTTGGCCATTACTAATCTTGCCTGAAGCAATAATATTACCCCCGGGATATATTAACAGGTAAGTATCAGCATGCTCATTCTTTTCTTTTATAAATACCCCACCTCCACTTTCAACAGGATTAGGAAATATTGAAAACGGTTCATTCCAATATTCTATTTCCTCTACTGAAGCAACAGGGCAACTCCATATCAGTTCATAACCTGCCCTTGAATTTAAACTATCAGATTTAAACCTGATAGTGAAGATATTTGAAGTTGTTGATAAGGATAACAAAGCATTTGCCCCATTTATTTCACTATTGTTTCTGACTTCAGTACCTGATATAGCTGCCAACAAAGGATCATTCACTGAATCACCATCATAAACCCAAAGCGAATCATAGCCTGATTCAAGACTCAGTGATGTGAAGGCAAGGTTTAATGGCCCTTCATATCCTGATTTTACGGTTTCTCTATATAACTCATTATTCTTATAACCATACCATGGGCCGCCACTATCATAGAGGGTATCGCGACACAGCTCTCCTGCCTCACCGGTAAATTTCTCCTCTATCAGATTCCATAATTCATCACGTCCGTTATCATAACCTAGAGCCCATATACCTATTCCCCCCAGTGAGCGACGGTTGACCATATTGTATTTCAGTCCCAGGCTTCTGGTATTATCAAAAAAACACTGGTTCCAACCACCATTATCATAACTATAGTAGGGATTGTAACTTCGGTAATCCCAATATAAATTTGCCGGAATGTAATGACTATTGCCCCCACCAACTATCTGCCGATAGGTTAATGACACGCCACTCCCGGTGGATTGAGCGGGCAGTGTATTTGCCTGAACAGGCCATTCTCTTCCATAATAAGGCACTCCCATTAAAAGCTTGCCCGGCTCAACACCCTGTGATTGATAATAGGTGATTGAATGACTCACGCTATAATTGAAGGAGGAAGTAAGTGGCCAAAAGCCTGATACAGGTCCTGCCAAAGAACTTCCGCCATAGTAGTAATCATACGTCATAACCATATAAAAGTCAATCCATGGTGTTAAAGCAGGAATATCAAATGTGTTATTCCAGTTAACAGCCGGCGATGCTATGCTGAGCTCCACTCCAGGCAATTCACTATGCAACTGCGTGGAAAATGATTGTATGAATGATGTAAGATTCGCACTTTGTGAAGATGGGACCGCTTCAAAGTCTAAATTAATCCCATTTATCCCTTTGGAAGTGATCAACAATATCAGGTTATTTATAAGTGTTTGTTGACTGGCTGCACTATTGAAAAATACAGAGTGGCCTGAAAACAAAGTAACACATAAATGCACTTTTACCCCTTTTGCCAATGCTGTATCAATAGCTGCATCAGTTAAAAAATCATGTATGGTTATAGCATTCCCCGTTGCCGGATCAACTTCATACGAAAAATAACACAGGTCAGTCAACAAATCCCATCGATAATTATGCCACGCACTTCCCATCCAGTAAGTATGATATCCAAAAACCCTCTTATTGAGATTCCTTCCCTTTAATCCTCTATAGTTAATCCGGTTCTCTGTAGCATTATTGAAATTGTTCAGGCTATCGTATTGCGCAGTGCTCATTTTCCCTAGGGCTCCATAATATTCAGACTCTTCCTCATGAATCGAGTAGGGTCCGTCATTCTGGGAAAATGCCGGAACAGAGAACAATATCATCACTAAAACCAAGAGGTACTGACGCATGGCACTGTTTATCGAAGAGGTAAATACTTTCAGGAAACAACTATCTGATGATCGTCATTTCATTCACCAGGTGACCGGCACCGGCAAACTTATCAATGATAAAGAGACAATAGCGAATATCGAGTGAGATATTGCGACATTGGTCAGGATCATACATAAGATCACTCATGGTACCCTCCCAGTTACGGTCAAAATTAACCCCTATGAGATGTCCGTCGGCATTAAGAACCGGGCTGCCTGAGTTCCCCCCGGTGGTATGGTTACTGGCTGTAAATGCCACCCGCATGGTACCATCGGTAGCAGAATATGGACCATAATCGCGGGCTTCATACAGTTTCTTAAGTTTAGATTCAACTACATAGTCATACACTGTTGGATCTTCCTTTTCCATAATACCTTCCAATGTAGTATAATAGTTATATTTAACAGCATCGCGAGGAATATAATCATCAACTCTACCATAAGTTACCCTTAAGGTGGAATTGGCATCAGGGTAAAACCTCTTCTCCGGTTGGAATTCCATTTGCGCGGTCATATATATACGCTGCAGACTATCCAATCTGGAAGTAAGTTTGCCTGCATCAGGCAATATTTGAGTAATATAATAATTGTAGATGGCCGATGATAGAATATATGCCGGGTCCTTAGCTATTCTCTTGCAATTCTTACCCTTGATACCATCTAGTAGCTTTCTGACTTTAAGCGAGTCGGCAAAGGCGCTCTTCTGATACAGAGCAGCGGCCCAATCATCAAAACTACTATATTTCGCCCTCTCTGTCCTAAGTTCCATTGGAATATTAACATCAGGCTGATTAGCAAACCAATCAGCCATTAAAGTAGAAAACACCTTTTTATCGAGAGGTTGATGATAATTTTTGAAGTATCCTGATATTCCGTTTTTCAGCTGCGTAATAGCCTCTTCCATCGCTTCTGCCGTTACCGTTTTATCCTTACTCATTTCTACCAGCTTATTAAATCTCCGGGCGAATGTAATAAGTTCAACTCCAAGACCACCTTCTATTAAATAGGTTTCCGCAACATTAAGAGGCTGAAGCTCACTATACGTTTTCTTAAAGGAAGAAATCAGTTGTCCATATTTGCTGTTAAGCATAGGATTGGATTGTGCCCATTTCTGGAATTCATTTTCAAAAGCCTGTTTCTTTTCAATAGCATCAAGTTTATTAATACCGCGGTTTTCACCAATCATTTTCTTCCAATAGTTAGCAACTCCGGCATGTTTAGCTGAATACTGGATACGAACCAGGCTGGATTGATTCATATAGTTATCAAATATTCCAAGCCTTTTCTCTCTTAAGCGAATAGCAACAGGATTCTCGTGACCGGTTATCATTTCAATGGCAAATGAAGGGAGATATTCCTGTGTTTGTCCAGGATATCCGAAAACGAAAGTAAAATCTCCTTCTTCAACGCCCTTAAGTGAAACCGGTATGTGTGATTTAGGTTTGTATGGTACATTATCGGGCGAGTACACAGCAGGTTCATTATCCTTATTAACGTATATGCGGAACAATGAAAAATCACCTGTATGCCTTGGCCACATCCAGTTATCTGTATCACCGCCGAATTTACCGATATTTGATGGTGGTGCACCCACTAACCTTACATCATTGAAGGTCTGGGTAATGAACAAATAATACTGGTTACCATAATAAAATGGCCGCACCCTTGCACCATACGATGTCCCTTTTATTGCTTCAGATTCTATCTTATTAATATTACTTTTAATGATATCAGCCCTTTCTTTCTCGGTTAATCCATCTTTCACACCTTCCAGAGCACGGCTGGTAACGTCTTCCATCCGGATAAGCAAGGTGACTGATAATCCGGGATTTGGCAACTCCTGCGACTTATCCATAGCCCAAAAACCATCAGTAAGGTAATCGTGCTCCAATGTGCTATGACGCTGTATCTGACCATAACCACAATGATGGTTTGTGAGAATCAGGCCCTGATCAGAGATTATTTCAGCGGTACAGCCCCGTCCAAAAAGCAGTATCGCATCTTTCAAACTTGACTTATTGATACTATAAATATCTTCTGCTGATATACGCATGCCCATACTGACCATCTCAGATTCATTGAGTTGTTCAAGTAATAATGGGAGCCACATTCCTTCACCTGCAATGCTTAAACGTGTACTTAACAATAACACTAATAGAAAAATGGATATTCGCCTGATCATAGAGCTGTAAAATTTTCGGATAATAATAAACAAAGAAAAAATATTAACATCATTTCTTTAATGGGAGTACCTATACAGTACTCCCATTAAAGCATCATAATCTGATGACGTACTTTAAATATACTGAATATCTGATTGGTTACTTAGCTGCAATAACTTCAATTTCAATCAAAGCGCCCAAAGGCAGTTTCACAACCCCAAATGCTGCACGTGCAGGAGGATTTTCAGTGAAATAACGGCCGTAAACTTCATTCATTAAGGGGAAATTTGCCATGTCACTTAAAAGGCATGTACACCTAACAACATCTGAATATTCGTAGCCGGCAGCTTTAAGAATTTCACCTATGTTCTTCATCACCCTGTCGGTCTGTTCCTTTATTTCTCCTTCAATCAGCTTGCCTGTAGCGGGATCAATAGGCACCTGACCTGAAATATACAAAAAACCGTTCTTCTCAATTGCCTGACTGTAAGGGCCGATTGCTTTTGGAGCTCTCTCTGTAAAAATTACTTTTTTCATGATGGATATGCTTTAGTTTAATATTTCATCTTAAGAATGCTCAAAATTAACAATTAAATGTCAGGACCCTGACATAATGGATAGAATTAAAAAATTGATTCTTAGAACAGATGAAAATAAAAATCACGAATTTACAATG
>CALCQV010000167.1 GCA_937894795.1 uncultured Bacteroidales bacterium | reverse complement strand
GTTGATGGTGTAAGGGCAATAAGGTCGCCTGGATCGGCATTGAAACCTGCACTTTATATGCTTGCCTTCGACCGCGGGTATGTGTCGCCCAAATCGGTGGTGCCCGATGTACCGGTTAATTTCAGCGGTTACAGTCCTGAGAATTATGATCAATCATACCGGGGCAGTGTAACCATTGAACAGGCACTTGCCCTGTCACTCAATGTACCCGCTGTTGAACTGCTCGACAGGGTGGGTTTGAGTGACTTGAATACATTGCTTGCAAATGCCCGGTTCCGCTGGATAGCAAAAAACAGAAAGAAGACAGGCCTGTCATTGATACTGGGAGGTTGCGGAACTACATTGGAAGAACTTACCGGGCTCTATGCTGCATTTGCCAACAGAGGGGTATGGCAGCCACTCCAATACACCAAAATAAGGTACAACAGCAATCAGCAAAGTGAAATAGGCAGTAAAGAGGTTGGTGAAAATGGAGCGGAGAGAAGCAGGGAAGACAAAAGGCTAAGGGAGGGTGGAACAGATAAAGCAACCGGCAGTAGTGTGGTTCTTGGATCACCGGGCAGTGCCTATATGATTACTGAAATACTGACGGAACTGAAGCGCCCTGATCTGCCAAACGAGTACCGTGAAGCGGCAAACCTCCCCAAAATTGCCTGGAAAACAGGCACCTCCTACGGCCGTCGTGATGCTTGGGCCATTGGCTACAATGCTGATTATACCGTAGGCGTGTGGACCGGTAATTTCAGCGGCCGTGGAATCTATGAATTGAATGGAACCGATTGTGCCGTGCCTCTGCTGTTTATGATCTTCAACCATTTGAATGCGCAGAACAGTGATTGGTTCGTGCCCACTGCGGATGTTGACTTCAGGCTGGTTTGCACCGAAACAGGCATGATGCCCGATACATTTTGCCATAACAGGATTATGGAAACATACCTGCCCGGAATTTCACCATCAGTTAAGTGTAACCACATGAAGCCGGTTTTTACCAATGCTAACGAAACAGTTTCATATTGCAGTGAATGCATGCCGGCTGCCGGCTATAAGACGGTACTGTATCCAAACTACCTTCCGCAGCTTATCAACTATTATGAAGAGATGATGATACCTTACAAGCGCATCCCTGATCATAATGCTGCCTGTACTGCAATTATTGATGAAAGAGGCCCCGATATCACCTCACTTACCGATGGTGCCGAATACCTGGTAATTGCAGGCAGAAAACAGCAATTAATGCTCAAATGCAGTCCTGAAAATGGTATAAATACCATTTATTGGTATGTAAACAAGAAGTTCTACAAGAAAACAACCCCGGAACAGGCAGTCTACCTTCAGGCAGAAAAGGGACAGCACAACATCACCTGTTCGGACGACAGAGGCCGCTCAACCACCATTAACATCAGGGTAACCTATATCTAATGCTTCAACTGATAGCCCCGTAGTTTGATTTAACCGCCTGAAGATGAACAGTAGCCGGAGGATTGATGGTTATTTTGGTGCGATTATCGCCATGTAACCAATGGCCTGATTTCGCTTCATTCCCTTCCATCAATTTTCACTATCTTTGCATAGTATAATCATCAACCTATCAACTTCAGCAATGGCATTAAAATGTGGCATCGTAGGACTTACCAACATAGGCAAGACTACACTTTTCAATTGTATATCGAACACCAAAGGGCAAACATCCAGTTTTGCATATAGCACCAACAAATCGAATATCGGACAGATAATAGTACCCGACAAGCGACTGTATGAAATTGACAATCTCATAAAATCGGCCAGAATTGTGCCGGTAACAGTTGAGATAGTTGATATACCCGGTTTGGCTAAAGGTGCCAGTCAGGGTGAAGGTGTAGGCAACAAGTTCCTGGCCGATATTCAGCAGACGGATGCAATTATACATGTGCTCAGGTGTTTCGATGATGAAAACCTTGCACACGTTGAAGGTTCTGTAAATCCGGTGAGGGATAGGGAGATTGTTGACCTTGAGTTGCAGATACGTGATCTTGACCTTGTTGAAAGGAAAATTCAGCGTATGGAAAAGATTGCCAAGAGTGGTGATAAGGATGCCAAAAAAAGTATTGAGAGTCTGTTGAAAGTTAAAGCTCATCTGGAAGATTTCAAGTCTGTCAGAACACTTGACATGGATGAACATGAGCTTAAAGTAATAGAGGATATGTACCTGCTGACTGCTAAGCCTGTGATCTATGTTTGCAATGTTGATGCAGATTCTGCCAGGTTGGGCAACAAGTATTCTGATCAGCTGAAGGAATCACTGAAAGATGAGAAAGCTGAGATAATGGTCATTGCAGGGGCATTGGAAGCCGAGATTGCCGAGTTGGAAAGTGCGGAGGACAGGCTTGCATTTCTGGAAGATGCCGGACTGACAGAACCCGGTGTCAATAAGCTGGTGCGTTCAGCTTACGATATATTGAACCTGATGTCGTTCTTTACTGCCGGCCCTAAGGAGGTAAGAGCATGGACCATCAAGAAGGGAATGACAGCCCCACAAGCAGCAGGTGTAATACACAGCGACCTTGAACGCGGATTTATCAGGGCTGAAGTTATGAAGTACAAGGATTTTATTACTTATAAAACTGAACATGCCTGTCGCGAGGCCGGCAAGCTTTTTATTGAAGGTAAGAATTACATTGTGGAGGATGGCGATATCCTGAATATACGTTTCAATGTTTAAAAATACAAGGGATGCAATCGTATCCCTTTTTTATTGAATTCAATTGCAGGCATGGGAATTTTAATGAAGCTCAGTGCCTTGATAAGGTAACCCACCGTTTTATTTTTCACTTTCAACCTCGAGAAATCTATATCGGGCGATATGAAGTAGCGCCGATATCGTTCAAACTCAGGAAGAGCTACACCATTGTACATTGATGGATTGTTGTATGCACCGAGCATACCTGTGCCACTATAGCCTGCGGCAATGTTTAACCATTTGGGGAAGGTTGACTGCCCGGGGAGGAATGATCTAATATTGCCCGATAGCCAGTAGGTATGGCCATTATAATCTTTCAGGGCGCTTTGAATACTGCTGCTTCCCAACAGATCAGGCCGGTAGGCGGCATACTTGGTTGGATGGTATGAATACCTGAACAATATTCGTTGCTCTTTCCAGCAAAGCTGCTGGGAGATGAAAGCAGCCGTACCGGTGAAATTAGCTATGACATCACCATATGAGGCACCCCAACCGGCTGAGAAGCCATCAAATACCTCCACAGTCGTAAGGTAGATAAGTCCAAGTGATCCTCCAATAAGTGCTGCTTTATTGTTTGTAATTCCGGTGGCTGATAATGCTTCAAAACCTACCATCCCTATATAATAGGCGGAGGTGGCATGACCTGCCTTATCAATCTGCATCCATTCGCCGTTATCATTGTAGAAATGGAATTTGCTCTGTTCATAATCTCGATACCAGAGCTGGTATAATCCGAAAACGCTTCCAGCATAAAGCGTGCCTATGCCAATAGTAAGGTTTCTAAGCAATCGTTTATTAATGGATGTGTCAGCATTGTCTGTTAATTCATGTGTCAGGTTGAAGCCTACTTGCGGCAAATCAGTAATTATTTCATTATGATCCTTTACGGATAATTGGATCAACCTTTTGCAGGCTGACAAGGAATCATTATGACAGGTGCCTGAATTATAAGTGGTTTTATGGTCAGGAGCAGCAAAAACAACAGTGCGAGTAATAAGTAGCGTGAGTAAAAGAACGAGTCTAGTGACCATGCTCTTCCGGGTTTTTGAAAGGCTCCAATATTTTCAATGCGGTATCCAGTTTCTCCCTGAGCAGCTCAGGGGTGCGGGCCTCCAGAATGAGCCTCAGGTAAGGTTCTGTATTTGAAGGGCGTATGTTGAACCACCAGTCGGCAAACTCTATACGGTAACCGTCGAAATCCATGATCTTCGTTGGCACTTCGGCAAGCTTCATCCGGCCCACTAAGGCATCCATAGCTGCCACTTTGTCAGCTATATGCAAATTAATCTCACCTGAACCATAATAAGAGGAGATACCGGAAATCAACTGCGAAACGGTAATGACTTTATCCTTTGCTTTTTTGATTTCTGATAGCAGTATCAAGGCAGCAAGAAAAGCAGAGTCAGAATAATAGAAGTCGCGGAAATAATAGTGCCCTGCAAGTTCACCTCCAAACAGTCCGTTGATCTCGCGGAGCTTTAAAGCGGCATAGGCTCTTCCCACACGCCAGGTGTGCATTTCAAATCCCCTGGATTCCACATACTCGGTAACAGACTTTGAAGTGCGGATATCCTGTATGCTTCTGCCTGATTCATCCTTGCCGGCAAAGTAATCTGATAATACGGCAATCATCATGTCGGGCTGAATGAATGTTCCCTGCTCATCAACAAACATCACTCTGTCGGCATCACCATCAAAGATCACACCCAGGTCACACTTATTATCAACTACACATTTGGAGAGGTCCTTTACATTTTCGGGTTCAAGAGGATTCGGTTCATGGTTTGGGAAGGTGCCGTCCATGGTGTCAAAGAGATAAATGGGGGAGTGGCCCAGAATTTCTTTAACCAGCAGTGATGACATGCCATTGGAACAGTCAACGGCAATCTTTAGTGTAGAAAGGTCAGTTATGTAAGGTTTCAGGAATTGCAGATATTCATGCCTGAAGCTGAAGTCAATGATATTGCCTTTCTTTCCGACAGTTTTGATGGTGCCGTTTTCAGCCAATTCGAGAAGGTTGCTTAGTCCGGAATCATAACCTACCGGCAAGGCCTCCTTACGTGAAATCTTCAAGCCGTTGTATTTTGACGGATTGTGCGAAGCTGTAATCATTACGGAAGCATCATAACTAAACCTGGCAGTTGCCCAATAGATCATGGGGGTGGTGGCGAGTCCGCAGAAGTGAACATCGGCACCTGCATCGGTAATACCTTTACTCAGGTTCTCAAAAATGGTTTGTGATGAAAGGCGGACATCCATGCCAATAAGCACTTTGTCGGCATTAAGCAGTTGTGGCAGGAAAAAACCTATTCTATAAACATCGTTTGCAGTAAAATCAACATCAAAAATGCCACGTATATCGTAAGCCTTGAAAGCTTTTCTCATCAGTAAAAGTTAGTTTAATATATTTCTTTGATTCAGTGCCTGTTGGTATTTCCATGCATTGAGATTATGCTGCTCAAGTGAGGCGGCAAAATTGTGATAGCCCGAAAAATCTTCCCTGGCACAGAAAAACATATAATTGTGTATTTCCGGATTCAATGCAGCATCAATGGAAGAGACCGAAGGCAGGCAGATGGGACCCGGCGGGAGTCCTGTGTATTTATAGGTATTATAAGGTGAATCAATGGTTTTATATATATTGAGCACCCTCTTGATTTCAAAATTGCCATGCGCAAACACCAGTGTTGGATCAGCTTCAAGCAACCAGCCCTTGTTCAATCGATTGATATAAACGCCTGCTATACGTGCTTTTTCATCATTCTGGTTGGTCTCCTTCTCAATGATTGAGGCAAGGGTAATAATCTGCTGTCTTGAGAGGTTTAGTTTCTGCATCTGCCCCTCACGCTCTTTATTCCAGAATTTATCTGATTCGGTCTTCATCCTTTCGAGGAACTGCCGGGCATTTGTATTCCAGTAGAACTCATAGGTGTTCGGAATAACCATGGTGAAAAGACTCAGGGGTGTAACACCCAGCGAGTCAAGAAAACCGGTGTCATTCATCAGGGTGATCAATGAGAGCGAATCGGCCTCTATTTGGCCGGCTATGCGACCTGCAAGCTGGGCCGGGAATCGAACGCTGTTGAATATGACTTTAACAGGGTCCTGATTGCCTGATCTCAACTTGTCAATCAATTGAATATTTCCCATATCGGCAGTCAGCTCATAACGGCCAGGCTTTATTGAATTCTCATATTTCTTGAGGCGGGCCACCAGTTCAAAGTTGTTACGATGAATTATAAACCCCTGTGAATAGAGTGATTTCTTCACATCGTCAAAGGTGCTGCCGGTATGTATCAAAAGAAAAGCTTTCTGATTCTTTACAACATACACATTAGGGGCAAGCAGCAGACTGTAAGCATACCAAAGGCCACCTGCTATAAGTGCCAATAATAGAATGATCCAAAAGAAACGATGTCCTTTCTTTCTTGATTTCCGACCGCTGTAGCCGGCATGGTAAGATTGCCTCATTTCAATACTTCTTTTTTGGGAATAAGTTGCATCAGGTGCTCGTCGGTCCACTGATCCATACTCCAGCGCCACTGTCGACGGGTACCTGTAATAACAAATCCACATTTTTTAAACAAATGTATATTTATTTCCTTATCAACAGGCACATGACAATAAAGCTGATGAAGATTTAATGTATTGAATGCATAATCCTTCATAAGCTCGATAGCTTCGCCGGCATAGCCCTTGCCCCGGTATTCGTTATTGACGAGAATTCCAAGTTCAGCTCTTCTGTTCAAGGGGTCAAACTCGAACAAATCAATGGCCCCCACCACTTTATTCGGGTCGGCAGTAAGAATCATCATAAGTCTTAGCTGTTTGGAGGTGTATATATCACCCGAGTTGAGGATATACTGGTCAATGTCGAATCTGGAATAAGGTGCAATAGTATTGCTCACTCTCCAGACATCGGGATCGTTTTCCCAAACATAAAGAAACTGTGCATCATTTGGTTCCAGAGCCCTGAGGCTGATATTCCTTCCAATCATACTGCCGGATTATAAACCTGCATTCCATGCTGAGGAATGCCTTTGTGATTAATACAATAATTCTGTTTGACCTGAAAATGCCATTATTGCCGGGCCTTTCAGCCTGATATCAGTAAAGCAATCCTTTTTTATGGAATACGTAACTTCAAGCATTCCACCTTTTGTTTCCACCTTCCACTCATTTATTTGAGTCAGCAAACCTGCAATAATGGCAGAAGCCGTAACACCGGTGCCACATGACAGAGTCTCAGCCTCCACACCCTTCTCGTAAGTTCTTACAGTTATCTTTCCGGGGGCCATTGATACCCAATTTACGTTGACACCGTGGGGTTCAAAGCGCGGATCATTTCTAAGCAAGGGCCCTTCAATGCCAATTTTTATCCGGTTCACATTATCAACAAACTTCACTACATGATGAGTTCCGGTATTGATGTAGTAAACATCATCATGCTTTACAGGCGAACATACTTCCATCATGCTTACATCAACATACCAGGAGTAGTTGTTTCCAGACTCCACATGGGCATGGTGAACCCCATCACCGGCCTCGAATGAAACATCACTTTTTAATGAACCAAGCAAACGAAAAAATGCAACCGCACACCGCGCTCCATTACCGCACATGGATGCTAAACTGCCATCAGAATTGTAATAGATCATCTCAAAATCATAAAGCTTCGATGGGACTAGCATTATCAATCCATCGGCTCCAATGCCAAAATGCCTGTCACATGCCCCACTTATCATTGCCTGAGTTAGTGAAACCGGCGAAGTGAAACCGTCAATCATGATAAAATCATTGCCGGTACCGTGAAATTTATAAAAGGGTGTCATAGATTAAATTTATTGACAAAATGGCATAATAAATGTTTATTGCTAAAGTGATCAAAATTACAACAACTTTGACTATTGTGCATTATTTATTGACGGAAAACGACTTATAAAGGACAAAACGACAAATAACCGGCTAACATATTAAGGCTTAACAATTTTTAACAGCCAAATTGAAAGATTGGTATCTAAATTGCGTTGTATTTAGCATAATAAAATTGTTGGAAAAAATACATAAGGAGTTTACTATGAAAACGTATCTAAAACAAATCAGTTTAGGTTTACTAATCGCTATTGCAGGAGGACTAATAGCACTTGGTGCAAATAAAATCATGAGTGAAGAAAAAACTTCATTCACAGGTTCAACCACTCAGCAGATACCGGCATATCTTACAAGCAATGCTACTTATTCGCCAATGACATTGCCTGATTTCACCATTGCAGCCGATAATACCATTCACGCAGTTGTTCATATCAAAACACAATATGACAACAGGAGAAGCAGCGTTTACGATTATTTCTTTGATTTCAGGGATTTCTTCGGCGATCAGGGTGGCCAACCACAGCCGGTTACGGCTACCGGTTCAGGAGTAATCATCAGCCCCGACGGATATATTGTTACCAATAACCATGTTGTGACCGAATCAAATAAAATTGAGGTGACCTTGAATAATAAGAAAACATACGAGGCAACCATTGTAGGAACAGACCCCTCAACTGATCTTGCGGTGATCAAAATCAAGGGCGAACAATTGCCATATATAAACTTTGGCAATTCTGATAACCTGAAAATTGGAGAGTGGGTATTGGCAGTGGGCAATCCATTCAATCTCACATCAACGGTAACGGCAGGTATTGTCAGCGCCAAAGCCAGGAATATTAACATATTGGGCTCACCGGATGGTACTTCCATTGAATCATTCATACAGACTGATGCCGCAGTGAACCGTGGAAACAGTGGCGGAGCATTGGTGAATACCCAGGGCGAACTGGTTGGTATTAACGCGGCCATAGCTTCAGGTACCGGTTATTATGCAGGTTACTCTTTTGCCATACCGTCAAATCTGGTAAGGAAAGTAGCATCTGATTTAAGAGAATATGGAACGGTGCAACGCGCATATATAGGTGTTAACATCAGAGAGTTGGACAACCAATTGGCAAAAGATGCAGGTATTGATGACCTTCATGGTGTGTATGTTGCCGATGTAACCGACAATGGAGCAGCAAGTGCAGCAGGAATTAAATCAGGTGATGTTATTTTGAAAGTTGAGAATATTTCCGTAAATTCACCTTCAGAATTGCAAGAGGTGATTGCCCAGCATAATCCGGGTGATAAGGTTAATCTCGTAGTAAGAAGAAACAATAAAGATTTGGATTTCAACGTTGTACTTAAAAATCGGGATGGAAATACAGACCTGGCAAAAAAGGATGAATTTAATGCTGAGGCATCATTGGGTGCTACTTTTAAACAAGTACCTCAAAAATTGATGGATGACCTGGGTATTGAAAATGGAATTCAGGTTGCCGGTTTGAGCAGCGGGAAATTGCGGAATGCAGGCATTAGAGAGGGATTTATCATAACACAGGTTGATGGAAAGCCTGTCCGCTCAATATCTGATCTTAACTCTGCATTGGCAAATAAAAAAGGTGGTGTCCTGGTAGAAGGAATTTATCCTAACAGAACACGCGCCTACTACGGCTTCGGCCTTTAATACGATCATACGGGGAGGATGCAGCACTCGTTGTATCTTCCCTGATAATCATTTAATGTTCATTGAACTTTAAACTAGCTTAAAATGTTATTAGTTAGAGTAAAGAGTATTACGGGAAATACTCGGAAAACCCCACTTTTATGAGACAATTAAAGATAATTAAATCAATTACCAATCGTGAAACTGCGTCACTTGATAAGTATTTGCAGGATATCGGTAAGGAAGAATTGATTAGCGCTGAGGAGGAGGTGCTTTTGGCACAACGAATCAGACAAGGGGATCAGCAAGCACTTGATAAATTATGTAAGGCCAATCTGCGCTTTGTTGTGTCGGTGGCAAAGCAATATCAAAATCAGGGACTTAGTTTGCCTGATCTTATTAATGAAGGTAATTTGGGATTAATTAAAGCTGCTCAGCGATTTGATGAGACCAGAGGCTTTAAATTTATATCCTACGCCGTTTGGTGGATTCGCCAAAGCATACTTCAGGCTCTGGCTGAACAGTCGCGTATTGTACGACTTCCGCTTAATCAGGTTGGTTCACTTAATAAAATTAAGAAGGAATCATCCCGACTGGAGCAGAAATTTGAAAGAACCCCTTCGTCTGATGAAATTGCCGATTCACTGGAAATACCGGAGTACAAGATTGATGCTGCATTGAAAATTTCAACCAGGTATATTTCTATGGACGCACCTCTGTCAGAAGATGAGGACATGAAATTCATCGATATTTTTGTTGATGAAGATACTCCGGTAACTGATGCCGGACTTATGCGTGAATCACTTGCCCGTGAAATACAGAGATCATTGGCAACACTGACCGATAAGGAACGTGATGTTGTTAATCTCTATTACGGCATTGGTATGAACCATGGCCTTACATTGGAAGAGATTGGCGCCAAATTTGACCTAACCCGCGAAAGAGTGCGGCAGATTAAAGAAAAAGCTATCAGGCGACTCAAGCATACCTCAAGAAGCAAATTGCTTAAGTCGTACCTTGGCCAGTAATAACAAGGACTTTGATAATAATTAATAGCAGATTTACTTTTTAAAAATATTTATTTATTGGTATAAATTAATCCAAGTCATCGATAGGAGTTATTGAGAATCAAATAACTAATAAATCAAAATCAAGGGAAGGTTAACTAGTTTTAGCCTTTCTTTGTATTTTGGCATATTACCTTTTATACTTTTGCTGATAAATGATCTGCTGCCAAATAGCTATATTATAAACTTTGACTTGTAATGAATTCTCCTCTGAAAGTGCTGATTGTTGAAGATAATGTTCTGAATCAAAAGATTATTTCCATCCTGATCGGTAGGCTTGGGTGGGACTACCATGTTGTGGAAAATGGTTTGAAGGCTGTGGATGAGTGCAATTTAAACAAATATGATGTTGTACTAATGGACATTGACATGCCGGTAATGAATGGATGGGATGCTACCATTGAAATTAAGAAGAATAAGCCTGATTTACCTGTCATTGCCTTAACTGCCTATACCGAAGATATTTTCATTGAGAAAAGCTATGCTGCCGGAATGGATTACTTCCTCGCAAAGCCATACAATCATAACGAGATTGAGCGGACAATTCTAAAAAGTCTCAAAAAGATTGAATAACGGCTGAATCGTGACTTTTAGATTTTTTCATTAAATTTGTTTCAGAAACTATCATCAGGATATTGACAGGTTTGTATTTTTGCAGATCATTACCGGTTATTTTTTTAGCCGGCTAAATTTATATTTTCACACGGGAAATAATGGGAAAGACTTCAACGCAACTATCAACCACCAAGTACGTATTTGTTACCGGTGGTGTTGCATCTTCATTGGGGAAAGGTATAATATCAGCATCACTGGCTAAATTACTACAGGCACGGGGTTACTCGGTAACCATCCAAAAATTGGATCCTTACATCAATATAGATCCTGGAACCCTTAATCCTTATGAACACGGCGAATGTTTTGTTACAAATGACGGAGCCGAAACAGACCTTGATCTTGGGCATTATGAGCGATTCCTTAATGTTCCGACTTCTCAGGCCAACAATGTCACTACCGGCAGAATATACCAAACAGTTATTGAGAGAGAACGCCATGGTGATTTCCTCGGAGCAACCGTTCAGGTTATTCCTCATATTACTGATGAAATTAAACGCCGTATTAAACTGTTGGGACAAACCAACAATTATGATATCGTAATAACTGAAATTGGCGGTACTGTTGGTGACATTGAATCACTGCCCTATATTGAAGCCGTAAGACAGATGAGGTGGGAAATGGGTACTGATTGCCTTGTTGTACATCTTACCCTTGTTCCATACCTTGCTGCTGCCGGTGAGCTGAAAACAAAGCCTACCCAGCATTCGGTTAAGACATTGCTTGAGCAGGGAGTTCAACCTGATATTATTGTTTGTCGTACCGAGAAACACCTCAGCGAAGGGATGCGCAACAAGATTGCGCTGTTCTGCAATGTCAATCCAACGGCCGTTATTGAGTCAATTGATGCCTCTTCCATTTATGAAGTGCCCTTGATGATGAGGGATGAAAAACTTGACGTTGAAGTTTTGGAGAAGCTCAGGATGCCGAAAGATACCACCCCTGATTTGACCAGGTGGGAGGAATTCCTTTACAGACTTCAGCACCCGACTAAAGAAGTAACTATTGGTTTGATAGGCAAGTATGTTGAACTTAAAGATGCATATAAGTCTATCAATGAAGCTATTGTTCATGGCGGTGCAGCCAACCAATGTAAGGTAACGGTAAAACCCATTCACTCTGAGAGTATTACTGCTGATAAACTACAGGCACTGGAAGGTTTGGACGGTCTGCTTGTAGCCCCGGGCTTTGGTCATAGGGGTATTGAAGGTAAAATACTTGCCATTCAATATGCCCGTGAGAATAAGATACCATTTCTTGGTATTTGTCTTGGCATGCAGTGCGCTGTTGTTGAATTCGGTAGGAATGTGCTTCATCTGAAGGATGCCCATTCCACAGAGATGAATCCTGATACCCCTTATCCGGTGATAGATATTATGGAAGAGCAGAAAAATATCTGTGATAAGGGTGGAACGATGCGTTTGGGTTCTTATCCCTGCAAGATAGAAAGAGATAGCAAGGCATTTGAAGCCTATAAGCAGGAGGAAATTGAAGAACGGCACAGGCATCGCTTTGAGTTCAACAATAATTACTTTGAGCAGTATAAAGAAGCCGGTTTATTGCCTGTTGGTATGAATATCAAGAATAATTTGGTGGAAATTGTTGAATTGAAAGGTCATCCCTGGTTTATTGGTATTCAATTCCACCCTGAATACAAGAGTACTGTGGCACAGCCACATCCATTGTTTGTTGACTTTATCAAGGCGGCTTCTGTTTATCACGGGAAATTGATGGAATATTCGGAAACAACTGCCATTAATTGAGTTTATTTGGAGTTAAAGCATTAATATTTACTATTGAACGGGGCCATAAAAATCTGCAGGTGGTTTTAATACGCACCTTTTGACTAAATTTGCGCCCTGATACTATTTACACTTACCCATATATGAATAAGAATACTATTATCGGCATCGTCCTGATTTTTGCTTTAATGATTGGCTACACTATAATGATGTCGCCATCAGAAGAAGAAATTGCTGCCAGAAAAAAGACCCAGGATTCACTATATGCTTTACAGCAGGCTCAAAATGATTCTCTGAAAGTGGCAAATGCCATCATGAAGCCGGATACGCTGGCACAATCAGAAACCTCTGCCATACAGGCAACTGACTCGACAGTGCTAAAGGACAAAAAGTATGAACTTTATGGTGATTTTGCAGCCAATTCAGTTGGTGAAGATGGTGAATTTGTGGTTGAATCTGATCTGCTCAAGATCACTTTCCTTAATAAAGGGGGGCGTATAAGCAGCGTAGAGCTTAAAGACTACAAAGCATTTGACGGCGGGCCTCTGGTGCTTTTTAATAAGGAATCATCTAATCTTAATATTGCTTTTTTTGCCGGTGTTCACTCCATCAATACAGGCGATCTTTACTTCAAGCCCTATTTGCCTGATGGCATACCGGCCGATGCAAAGAAGCTCACGGTTTCAGGTAATGATTCACTGAAGTTTGCCATGCGCCTTTATGTAAGTCAGGATGATTCAGTAGCGGTTTCTGATAAATACATTGAGTTCCTCTATACGATCAAAGGTAAGAACTATCTGGTTGATTATAAAGTCAACTTCGTAAATATGGGGGACGCAATCACCTCCAACACCAAATCAATCAACATCGATTGGATGTCGCGTTTAATGCGACAAGAGAAGAATATTGAAAACGAACGGAACGTAAGTACCGTTTATTATCGTCATGCAGATGAGGAAGTTGATAATCTTAGTGAACGTAAAGATGATGATGTAACCATCAGCACACCGGTAAGTTGGATATCATACAGTCAGCAGTTTTTCTCCACAACCTTCATAGCCGATGACCTGTTTCAGGATGTGGCTATTGATAAGCAGGTGGAGCCTGAAAAAGAGGTTAAGTATCTCCAGACAATGAATAGCACCATCACGATGCCTTTTGCATCAGCTGATAATCAGGAATATGACTTCGGTTTTTACTTTGGCCCGAATAAATATAACATACTGAGGAAATATAAGTTGGACCTTGAACGGCAGATCCCATTGGGATGGGGTTTCTTCCTGATGCAATGGATAAACAGGTATGCCGTAATTCCGGTATTTAATTTCCTTGAAGGCCGTATACTGAACTATGGAGTTATCATTCTGATATTGACAATACTGCTCAAAATAGTATTGTTCCCCATAGCCTACAAAACCTACATTTCATCGGCCAAGATGCGCCTGCTGAAACCTGAAATTGATGAAATCAATGTGAAATTCCCTAAGCAGGAAGATGCAATGAAGAAGCAGCAAGCTACCATGGCCCTATATAAAAAGGCCGGGGTGAATCCAATGGCCGGCTGTGTGCCTATGCTGCTGCAATTCCCTATCCTTATTGCGCTGTTCCGCTTCTTCCCGGCATCCATTGAATTACGGCAGGAGTCGTTCCTTTGGGCAACCGACCTGTCGAGTTATGATTCCGTACTTGATTTACCCTTTACCATTCCATTCTATGGTGACCATGTTAGTTTATTTACATTATTGATGACCATTTCAACCATCATCTACACAAAGATAAACAATGACATGATGTCGACCGGTAACCAAATGCCCGGCATGAAGACCATGATGTACCTGATGCCGGTAATGTTCCTGGGCTTCTTCAACAGCTATTCATCAGGTTTGAGCTATTATTACCTGCTGGCCAATCTGTTCACCTTTGCGCAGATGTATATCATAAGGAGGTTTGTTGACGAGAAGAAATTGCATGCCCAGATACAGGAGAACAAGAAAAAGCCCGTCAAGAAATCAAACTTCCAGAAGAGGTTGGAAGATATGGCGAAACAACAACAGAAAAAACGTTAATAATTCAGGTAGATGAATGAGCATAAATCAATTGGCCGGGTGACCGGTTTAGGCGGTATCTTCATTAAATACAATGATCCTGAAGCTGTTAAAAAGTGGTATGCCGACAATCTGGGTATTAATATTGATGAATATGGTACCAGCTTTGAATGGCGTAAAAGCCATAACACTGAAGAAAGAGGTTTCACTGTATGGTCACCTTTCTCGCAAGCCAGTGAGTATTTCAAGCCTTCTGATAAAGAAGTAATGATAAATTTTAGGGTTGATAACCTGGAAGCCATTCTAGCTAAGCTTTCTGAAAATGGAGTCTATAGATTAAAGGCCATTGAAGAAACTGATTACGGCCGCTTTGCACATATCATTGATCCTGAAGGCTTGAAATTAGAACTCTGGGAGGCCAATGATGAAGCCTACGACAAGATGATAGGGGAGAACAGGACCTTATAACATTGCCTGGTACACAATTTCCCATTGATTGATCATACTGAAAATTCTCTATTAAGGAGGATTTAAAAGTTGTTGAATTCTACTTGTAAATTAATCTATTAGCGTTTTATTTAATTAAATAATTACTACCTTTGCACCCCTGTTTGGCCGGCTCGCATTATAATTTTATTTTGTGTAGTACCTATCTGGCTGAACGTGTAATTAACTGAGTATTAACCAGGTTCCACAAGAACCACAAAGAAAAAGTAAATGACGAACAACGAATTGAACGTCAATAATGATGAATTATTAAACCAGGAGCCGGCTGCCGAGGAGCAGATTGAAGCTACTGAAGATCAGGTTGCAAACACTGAGCAACCGGCAGAAGCCTCTGCAGTTGAAACCCCGGAAACCACAGTAAGTACAGAAGTCCCAGCAGAAGCCCCTGCTTTTGATGATGATGATGAACCTACTGTTGAAAAACTGAAAGCACCACTGGTTGCACAGGTCTCCTTAGAGAACTTCGACTGGGATGCTATTGGTAAAAAACACGAAAACTACACAGCTGACGAGAGAAACAAACTGGAAGGCTTGTACGACAAGACTCTCAGCTCTATTGTTGAGCATGAAGTAATTGATGGCACCGTTGTCGCCATGAACAGCCGTGAGGTTGTTGTTAACATTGGTTTTAAATCTGATGGCGTTATTCCACAATCGGAACTGCGATATAATCCCAATCTAAAAGTTGGTGATAAGATTGAAGTATATGTTGAAAGCCAAGAAGATATGGGCGGCCAGTTATTACTGTCGCACAAGAAAGCCCGCATCCTCCGTTCATGGGAGCGCGTTAACCAGGCTTTTGAAAAAGAAGAAATTATTAACGGTTATGTTAAATGCCGTACTAAAGGTGGCTTGATCGTAGATGTATTCGGAATTGAAGCATTCCTTCCGGGTTCTCAGATCGATGTTAAACCTATCAGGGATTACGATGTCTATGTTGACAAAGTAATGGAATTTAAGGTTGTTAAGATCAACCAGGAGTATAAGAATGTGGTTGTTTCACATAAGGCTCTTATTGAAGACGAACTTGAACACCAGAAAGCTGACATTATCAGCAAACTTGAAAAAGGCCAGATTCTTGAAGGTACCGTTAAGAACATTACTTCTTACGGTGTATTTGTTGACCTTGGTGGTGTTGATGGTTTGGTTCATATTACTGACCTTTCATGGGGACGTATCAACCATCCTGAAGAAATAGTTCAGCTTGATCAGAAAATCAGCGTTGTTATCCTCGATTTCGATGAAAACAAAAAGCGTATCGCCCTCGGTCTCAAACAACTTACTCCTCATCCATGGGATTCACTTGATGAAAACATCAAAGTGGGTGACCAGGTTAAAGGCCGCGTAGTGGTTATTGCCGACTATGGTGCATTTATTGAAATTGCTGCCGGTGTTGAAGGTTTGATCCACGTTTCTGAAATGTCATGGTCACAGCACTTACGCACTGCTCAGGACTTCCTGAAGGTAGGTGATGAAGTGAATGCTGTTATCCTGACTTTAGATCGCGAAGAGCGCAAGATGTCATTGGGTATCAAACAACTTATACCTGATCCATGGACTAACATCCGCGATAAATATCCTATCAACTCCAAGCATGTTGCTACCGTTCGTAACTTCACCAATTTCGGCATCTTTGTTGAATTGGAAGAAGGCGTTGATGGATTGATCCATATCTCTGATCTTTCATGGTCGAAGAAAATCAAACATCCTGCTGAATTTACCAAGATTGGTGAAAAGATTGATGTGATTGTTCTTGATGTTGATGTTGAAAACCGCAGGTTGAGCCTTGGTCACAAACAACTGGAAGAAAATCCATGGGATGTATTTGAAACAGTCTTCTCCATGGGCTCAGTTCACAAAGGAACCATTACCGCTGCAAGTGATAAGGGCGTTGTTGTTGCCCTGCCTTATGGTGTTGAGGGATTCGCTCCACTTCGTCATATCGTGAAGGAAGACAATAGCTCAGCTAAGGTTGATGAAACTCTTGAGTTTAAGGTTATTGAGTTCTCAAAAGAGAACAAGAAAATCATACTCTCACATTCACGCATATTCCAGGATGTTGCTGCCGAGAAGAATAAGGAAGTGGCATCAGCTAAAGAAAGTGCTGAAACTACAACCAAACGCGCTGTAAAGAAACTCAAGGATAATCTCGAGAAAACTACCCTCGGTGACCTTGAAGCTCTCGCTAATCTGAAATCCGATATGGAACAGTCAGAAAAAGCTGCAAAATCAAACAAGAAGTCAGAATAATCAGACTACATAATTCAGAAGAGGCTGTATCATAACATGAATACAGCCTCTTTTTTTTATTGATATTCAGCCTTCTACACTCAAGTGATCTCTCCCATATTATGTGCTTTTATTGTACGTAAATACTTTAGAGTCTTCCCCATAAAGCAGGAAACGACTCTGACACCTGTGATATTTGTTGTAAGTAAATTCTTTAGAGCCTGAAGCTTTAAACAGATGAATCCAATGATACCTGTGTTCCCTAAAGTACCGGACTAATTTTAAGCCTTACACTTCCATTTATAGAAAGATGGCAATAAGCCTTTCATTAACGCAATATCTTAATGATACAGTTTGTAACTTTACATCCTAAGGATTCCAGGATATCATTAACTACTATAGCATATCATGAAAGAATTTTCTGTTACGATACTGGGGAGTAGCGCTGCCATTGCAACTCCTGAACGAAATCTCACATCACACCTCGTAAACCATTGTGATCGGTTGTTCCTTATTGATTGTGGCGAAGGGACCCAATTCCGCTTACGTGAACTTAAAGTGCGCACCAGAAAAATAAAGCATATATTTATAAGCCATCTGCATGGCGATCATTTTTATGGCCTTATTGGGTTGATTTCAACCATGCATCTGTTGAGAAGGACAGATGAGCTTACCATTTACGGCCCCCCTTTATTGAAAGAGATTATTCAACTGCAGCTAGAAGCATCTGCCACTACCCTGTATTATCCATTGAATTTCAAGGAAACAAATACACTGACTGAAGAGGTGATATATGATGACGGGAAATTGACAGTAAGTTCATTTCCCCTGAAGCACAGAATACCAACTACCGGTTTCTTTTTCAAAGAAAAGGAGATGCCTAAGCATATCAATAAAAATGCTGCTGACAGGTATGGCGTTCCAATAGTATATTATAATTCTTTACGACGTGGATCAGACTTTATCAATGATGATGGTGAACGGGTTCCGAATCACCTGTTAACAAGCCCTTCAGAGCCTTCCCGATCGTATGCTTTTTGCTCTGATACCATCTATGATGAAGATATCATTGAGAGCATTAGAGGGTGTGATCTATTATATCATGAATCGACTTTCGGTGGTGATATGCATGAGGCAGCCATGGAGAAAATGCATTCCACCAATATACAAGCTGCCACTATTGCGTTGAAAGCTCAGGTGAAGAAACTGATGCTGGGGCATTTTTCTGCCCGTTATGATGATCTGATACCCTTGCTTGAGGAAGCAAGAAACACTTTCAGTGAAACAATTATTGCTGAAGAGGGGGTGACCTTTTATCTCTAACCGGCCTTCTGATTGTATAATATACCTGAGAATAGTTTTATCAGCGTCTTCTTGTCGTAAGGCTTTGCCACATAGTGTGAACAGCCATTGGCAAGAAGCTTCTCCCTGTCGCCCTGCATGGTATAACCGGTAACTGCTATAATCGGGATGTCCTTGTAATGGTCTATGGCTCTGATATCCTGTGCAATATGTATTCCATTGGGGCCGGCACCAAGGTTGATATCCATAAGCACGGCATCATACTTCTTTGATTTAATCTTGTTCATGGCTATGTAGCCATTTTCAGCCATATCGATATTGCAAATCTCACGCAGATACAATGCCGCCAACCTTCTGTTAATTTCATTGTCTTCTACTATCAGTACCTCCGGCACATTGCCTCTGCCCAACCTGATAGTGCTGATGGGCTCTTCTTTTTCAACAGGGGTGGTGATGTCTTCATTGACAACGGCAGCCGATGGTAAAGCTACATAAAAGTCTGAGCCTTTTTCGGGTACACTTTCCACCCACACCCTGGCATTCAACAACTTCGATATTTTCATTACCAGTGAAAGACCCAGACCGCTACCTTCAAAGGTGCGTGATAATCCTTCACTTACCTGCCTGAACTCTTCAAAGATGAGCTTATGGTGCTGTGGTGCAATTCCAATACCTGTGTCGCTTATTTTTATAACTACATCTGATGTATCACGCAATCCGGCATAGGCACTGATGGATATTCCCCCGTCAATAGTGAATTTGATGGCATTGTCAATAAGATGGTGCAGCAACTGCCCCAACAATTTGTCATCAGCTATTACATTGATGCTGGGCGGGAGTGCTGTTCTTATATATAAGCCCTTGTCGCTCGCAATGGTGTAGGCATTGCGCAAGAGATTCATAAATATAATCTTGATATTTACCGGCTTCAACGTCAGGTTTGTCCTGTTGGATTCTATGGCCGACAGGTCCATAATGGAATTCAATGTTGTCATGAGGCGATTGGCCGACTTGTATATGGTTGAGGCCATACTTTTAAGCCTGTTGTCGTCCAGTTCATCATGCAGTATTTCTGAAAAGCCGAGTATACCGGTCATGGGTGTCCTTAACTCGTGGCTCATATTGGCAAGCAGTGAAGACTTCAGTCTGCTTGATTCCTCTGCTTCATTTTTAGCCTTTATCAGGGCTTCCTCATGAATACTTCTTTCTTCTTCGTTTTTAAGCCGTGTAACCTGCACGCTGTTTTGCAGCAGGGTGTTGAATAACTCCGTTTGATGGAAAAGCATTGAACAGGAGTATGTAAACTTGTCGTAATCAATAACCTCTGTCAGCTTATACGCTTCCTCTGCCTGTTGGGTGTTATAATTATTTTCAATCGCTTTGGCGATGAATTTTTGCTTGTTGTTATGCTTATCGGTCAGCTGAATCAGTATGAGGTTAAACAATTGTTGGTTAACCAGTTTCATCCTGATAAGAGATATTTCATGACCACATTCGCAGGTGATGAAAGTTGGCGTGTTTACTTCAGAGGGTGTTTGATAAAGCTTTGATATGGTTGATTCACAGCAATTCCACAACTTACCTGTTGTGCTTCCATTGGATTGAAAAGGTGGCAACAGATCAGGTTTGGTAAGGGGAGTCCCTTCAGAGGATGTAATAAGTACGGAAGCTTTAACAGTATTGCCAAATACCCTCTGAATATTCTGTATGGTCTCTGTTTGAAGGAAGTTGCTTTCTTCGACTGACGTTGGTTTTACAAAAGATGTGCTTATCATCTGTCAGTTATTGATAACCGGTTAGTCAATTGGTGTGTTTTCAGTAAAATTATAAAATATTCGATACGGCTCATACAAATATTAAAAATTTTATATCAAAAACAATAATTGTTATTCAGCTTCATTCATTGGCAACATGCACCTACAATTCCATAATCTCCCTAATTGCAACTGAAGCGCAGTAACAGCCAAACATGGCTGGCATATATGAAATTGTACCTACAGTTGATTTTTTATTCATTTCACCTTCCATCAGGGCAACAGCACTACGTGAGACCACCTCGGTTGAATAAACGGCCTTAAATCCTATCCATACACCCAGCTTATGCAGTCGTTTGCGAATATAATAGGCTAATTTACAATTATAGGTATCATCAATATCGCTTACCCTGATAAGTGAGGGGTCATATTTCCCACCGGAGCCCATGGAGCTCACCAAAGGCAATCCAAATCTTAATGCATGGTAAATTAAATAAACTTTTGGTGAGAGTGTATCAATGGCATCAATAACATAATCATAGGGGTGATCAAGGGTATCAATGATTGTCTGGTCTTTCAGGTATTCCTTAATAACGGTCAACTTAAGATCTGGATTTATATCGAGTAATCTTTGCCCCACAACATCAGCCTTATAGGCTCCCAGAGTACTTATAAGTGACGGTAATTGGCGGTTTCTATTCGTGTCATGCAGGGTGTCGCCATCAACAATTGTAAGGCTCCCTATACCGGCTCTCACTAATTGTTCGGCAGTAAATGAGCCTACACCTCCCAAACCGCAAACAAGCACATGCGCCTTTGCCAGTTTCTCAAGTTTTTCTTTTCCTGTCAGCAGTAATGTGCGTTCCTGCCATTGGGGTATTTCCATTAACGTGGTTGATTTTGTGCAAAAATACAAACATTAGGGGTTTCCCAATGAGGAATCTGAGGTCGTGTTAGAGCAATGATTCCCAGAGTATTTCAATAGGATGCAATGCCAATTTGCCTGTGCCGTCCTTAATCTGTTGCCGACAACTGGTACCCGGAGCGGCAATGGTGACCTCCTGTTCCGATCTTCTTACTTCAGGGAATAATACCAGTTCCCCAATCTTCATAGATACCTCGTAATGCTCCTTTTCGAAGCCAAAGGAACCGGCCATGCCACAGCATCCTGACCTGATCTCTTCAACCCGGTAACCGGCCGGCAGACTGAGCATCTGTTTTGTTGATGCAGTGGATGCCAGTGCTTTCTGATGACAATGGCCGTGCAGTTTTATCTGCCGGGTGCTTCCGGTGAAGCCGGAGCTATCTATTCTTCCGGCATTGACTTCACGCATGATGAAGTCATCAAAGAGGAATGTATTGGCGGCCAGCAGTCTTGCTTTCTCCTTTAATTCCCCCTTGGTGAGATCAATATACTCATCCCTGAAGGTGAGTATGGCTGATGGCTCTATTCCAATCAGAGGGGATTCGGCAGTCACTACATCTGAAAGCAACTGCACATTCCCGACGGCCAGTTTTTGGGCTTTTCGCAACAACCCCTTGCTGAGGAAGGTGCGTCCACTCTCTTTATGCTTTGGTATCTCTACCTTGTAACCGAGTTTATTGAGTACCATAATTGCTTTGATGCCAATATTCACATCATTGTAATTGGTGAACTCATCGGCAAAAAGGTAAACTGTCCTTCCATCAGGCTGCTCTTTACCGTATTTCCTAAACCAGCCTGTTAGTGTTTGCTTCTGCAGAAGAGGAAGTTCCCGCCCGGGTGCAAATCCAATGAATTTCTTTAGCAAGCCTGAAAATAGCTTATTGCTGAGCAATCCATTATAAAGTGAGGGGAGAAGGCTGCCGAGTTTGTTGAAGGCCGTGATATTGGCTATCAGGAGTGAACGTAGTGGTGTGCCGTTTGCATCGTAATAGTGCTGCAGAAACTCGGCTTTATATTTTGCAATATCAACATTCGATGGACATTCTGACTTACATCCCTTGCATGAGATACATAAGTCCATGACCTCTAATATCTCCTTGTGATCAAAGGGATTATCCTTATTGCTGCGGGTAAGCATTTCCCTGAGTATGTTTGCCCTTGCCCTGGTAGTGTCCTTTTCATCACGTGTAGCTTGGTAGCTGGGGCACATGGTACCGGCAAACTGCTCTGATTTACGACAATCTCCTGAGCCATTGCATTGTTCAGCGGCTCTTACGATACCCATACTGTCAGAAAAATCAAATACGGTCTCTATTTCCCTTGTCTTCTGTCCTGACTCGTATCGAAGGCCTGTGTTCATAACCGGAGTATCAGTGATCTTCCGGTTGTTGAATATTCCGTTTGGGTCAAAGCTGTGCTTTATCTCTTTTAGCAATCCGTAAACATGATTTCCCAGCATCAGGGGTATAAATTCACCGCGCAGGCGGCCATCGCCATGTTCACCGCTTAAGGAACCCCTGTATTTCTTTACAATTTTTGCGGTTTCCAATGCTACGGTATGAAAGAGTTCAACATCATGCGGGTCTTTCAAATCAAGTACCGGCCTCAGGTGGAGTTCACCGGTGGCAATATGTGCATAGTAAACGCAGTTGAGGTCATACTGTTGAAGCATGGCTGCGAATTCTTCCATATAGGCGGGCAGCAGTTCAGGCAATACTGCTGTATCTTCAATTACAGCAACCGGCTTTTTGTCACCTTTGATATTTGACAGCAAGCCAAGTCCTGCTTTTCTAAGTGCCCAGACCCTGCTGATATCATTACCTTTTACTACCGGGTAGTGGTATCCATATCCTGCTGTCTGCATATCCTGCACCAACAGCCTGGCTGCTTCATCAATGGCTTCTATGGTGTGAAGGGCAAATTCAACCACCAGTATTGCTGCAGGCTCTCCCTTGATGAAAAACCTGTTTTTACGTTGCTCTATGTTGTCAACGGTGCGCTCAATGATGAAGTGATCAATAAGTTCAACCGCTACCGGGTTGTGCTTCAAGGCTATGAGGTTGGCTTTGAATGCTTCTTCCAATGAATTGCAATGAATACAGACAAGCGCTTTTTCTTTGGGAGGGATGGGTACAAGGTTTAACTTGATTTCTGTGGAGAATGCCAGTGTTCCTTCTGAGCCTGCCAACAGTTTGCACAGGTTGAAGGGGGTTCCCTTTTCCTGAAAAGGCTGAGTATCCAATAGCAAATCAAGTGCATAACCGGTGTTTCTTCTTTCAAGCCGGGGATCAGGGTAGTTGTTCCTGATTTCTTCGCGGTTATTCGCATCACGGAGTATATCACTTATTTTATTGTATATCCGGCCTTCAAGATCATCCTGATAGCATTTAACCTTAAACTCATCACTAGTAAGCGACCTGAAAGTAACTTTAGTGGCATCACTTAACAGGGCTGTAATTTCCAGTGTATGGTCACGTGTGCTGCCGTATACCAATGAGTGGGCACCACATGCATTGTTGCCTACCATGCCGCCAATCATACACCTGTTGGAAGTGGATGTTTCAGGTCCGAAGAATAATCCTGTTGGAGCCAATGCTTTATTCAGTTCATCTAGCACCACCCCCGGCTGCACCCTCACCCATCTCTCCTCAGCGTTTACCTGGAGTATCCGGTTCATATACCTGGATACGTCAACCACTATTCCGTTGCCAACAACCTGTCCGGCCAATGAAGTACCCGCGGTACGCGGTATGAGGGTGACTTTCATTTTATGGGCAAACCTGATAAGCTGAACTATGTCGCTTTCATCTTTTGGTACAACTACTGCCAGTGGAATTTCACGATAGGCTGAGGCATCAGTGGAATAGAGTATGCGCATGGTTTCGCCGGTAAAGAGCTCACCTTTAAGTTTTTCACGTAACTCATTCCATTTATTGATCGGTATCATTATAGCCTGTTGTGATTATTAACTGTAATTTCAAATAAGCGCTAAAGCAAATCCAATTCAGCTTAATTGTAGTCTCAAAGTAGCGTCAAAGTTATCATTTTATCTGCATCAGAAAAAAACCGCATTGCCCTATTCGCGGGAATGCGGTCAATTTAAATACTTTGTGGCAAATGTTAATTTCCTTTGTAGTAGTTGGTACTCTCAAATATCTTATCAGCGGATTTGGCAATAAATCCTGAATATAAGTTACCATCCGTATCAGGGTATCTCTTGGCGAATTCGTAATAACAAGAGGGAATTTCATAAATGCCTTCCTGAAACTTAACAGGTAACTTGCCTGCCATGGTACTTGATTGTTCCAGTAACTCCTGAGGTGTACCTTTTACCCTGCCACCCGAATCATTGATGCGGAATCCGTGCTCTTCAACAAACCGGTTAACCTGCTCCACCTCGGTTAGTTTCTTCAGGCCGTTAATGCTCACTGTGAAGTGATTGGCTCTGAAACCGTATACATAAACCCATGCGGCATATTCCGACTCATCCCTCAGCTTATTATAAACTTCGTACGATGGTGTTCCCCATAGGTTTCCCTTAAATATTAGATCTCCTTTGCCAACATGCTCTGCGGGTATGTTGTTGAGAATGTTCTTTACCGTCTCCTGAAGGAATGGTGAGAATTCTTCGGTTCTTAATTCACTTATGAATACCCGTGGTGCATCCCTGAACTCCTTGTGCTCATAGTGCCGTGCATTCAGTTTCTTTTCTTCAAAGTTGTACGAACCTTTGTAAATATATCCTGCATTGATGAATTCCTGGGCCATTACATCAATATTAACCCTGGAATCATTGAATGTTCTGAATGCTATATGGTCATTCAATACTTCTTCGCCACTGCCAATGAAGAGATCATATACCTGTTTGGCTGAAGGATTTTGTGTGATATAATCTGACCATAGTTTATCAAATACCGCTTGTGCCTGCTTCATGTTTTGTCGTTTTGTTTGCTTTTAAACATAGTTATTATTCAAATGTTCAGCGTTATCGCCGACAAACAACGATTGTATGACACTTTGTATTTGTTCTTCTGAATAGTGTTGTTTCAATTTGCTTGCTATGTCAGTTTCTTTTAACCGTGTGGACATCAGTATGTTGATGAGTTTATGGTACTCTTCTGCAATAGGCTCATGATTACTGCTATCAATGTAATCTATTGTTCCGTTCCTGACTGTTATGCTTACTTTAAACGGTTGATTTCCTGTTTGGAATGTTGTGGATAAGTTGAAAATGGGTGAGTAGCCATAGTTCCATTCCCAGGTAGTGTATTTCTCTTCTTTTAAAAGATTGATTTGCCTGATATCCTCTGGGGTGAATGCATACAAGTGGGCTTCAGAATCCATCTTCAGCATTTCGGCAATAATAAATTCGGCAAATTCTTCAATAGTCAGTGATGTCTTGAGTGAATCGGTGATATTGACCACCTGACTGTTTATTGATTTTACGGCTTTATCATCATAGCTCAGGTTTGCAGGTTTGATGGCATTTTGCAGGTTTTCAATATTGCTGTTGAATAATAGTGTGCCATGATGAAGTACTTTGTCCTTATAAACGTGTTCTGCATTACCTGAAATCTTCTTACCGCCAATATATAAGCTGTTGCGTGGCCCGGTCAATACATCAATGCCTAATTTGCCGAGTACACTGACAATTACCCGGTTGTATTTGTTGAAGTCAACCAGTTGGTTATGCTCTGCCCGTGATGTGAAGGTGAAGTTCAGATTGCCGTGGTCATGGTAAACAGTGCCACCGCCTGAAATTCGTCGTACTACCTTGATGCCCTTTTCATTTACAAACTGATGATTGATTTCAGCGAATGTATTCTGATGCTTACCAACAATTACCGATGGATCATTCCGCCAAAGCATGAAGGTATCATCAGCGAAGTGTTTGAATACATACTCTTCAGCTGCGAGGTTGAAATAAGGGTCGGTTTCTTTTCTTAAAATGCAGCGCATGGTTATAAAATAGACAGCTATAATAAAGAAAAACAAGCCTGAAAAGTTCAATTTTTCAGGCTTGTACCGTAATCTAACTTGTAAACTATTGTATCTGTATCATTTGGCCTTCCCGTTCAACGGCTTTCTTTGTCCATTCAGGCAGCACCGTATTGATAAATTCATTTTTGCTCTTATGGAGTGCCGGCATATCAAGACCGATAAAAGCCTGAGCCTTTTCACGGTTTGAGAGATCGGGCATCTGAATAGGTGTTTTAACGCCGTGACTAATGAGAATACTGTTAAGCAACAATCTTCCTTCCTGAGCTTTTTGGATGGATGTGCCTAAGATACGCAATGCTTCAGCCGGAGTGTGGAATCCCATGGAATTGCCGGCGGCAACATAATCCCAACGCCATTGTGCATGACGAATAAGGGTAAGTACGGGTTCCATTTCCTGTTCGGTGGCGCCATTGTCCCAGGCGGTTTTTGCTTCAATATGGAGCCTGGCAATGTTCTTCTCAGCTATGCGGCGGAGTTCATAAATCTTGTTCTGGCGGCTGACTACATTCTCCATCAGCTTCTCTTCCCCTTCGCGGTGACACACAACACAAGAGCCTGATATGTTTGCCAATGGGCTTTGAATCTTATGATCGGTATATTTCATACCACCATCACGCTTATATGGCATGTGGCAATCGGCACAGGCAACACCCCTGTCGAAGTGCACGCCCGTAGTATACTGTTCAAAATCAGGATGCTGCCCCTTCAACATTGGAGCTTTACTTAGAGCATGGACAAAATCAACATGCTTTACACTATCGTAATAGGCTTCCATGGCTTCAACAGTGAATCCATTATCCCATGGGAAAGTCAAATATTTGTTTTCTCCCTTGAAGTAATATTCAACATGGCATTGTGCACAAACCAGCGACCTCATTTCCTGGTGTGTTGCCTTGTTGATGTCCTTGCCCATGCGCTGGTATGCTTCAATCAGGGCGGGACGGGTAATGCGCAGGTTCATGGTTTTGGGATCATGGCAGTCCTGACATCCTATATTATTGACTACTTCTGAACCAAGATCTGTCCACTTACCTTTATAGAAATTCTCAACTCCCATCTGATTCATCAAACGGGGCACATCAGGGCTTTTGCATGTCCAGCAGGTTGACGGCTGGGGTACATCAGTGCGGAGAGTCTGCCTGATATCATTGATGGCATAGTAGTGTCCTCTTGCTTGTTTGTATTCACGTGAGAATGCATAACCTGCCCACATAACCACCATTTCAGGATGTTCCTCCAGGTAGTCACGGGTACCTGAGCCTCCATACTTGCTAAGGAAGCTGGTGTCAAGTGTACTCTCATATGATTCATACTCGCGGGGGAAGTTCCTGCCCCATACTTCATTCCGTGGTTCCCATTCTGGAATTTCACTTACCATCTGGAAGTAGACCTTTGATTCACTTCTTCTTTCAATGATTGAGGAGGCCAGGAGCCCAAGGATAAATACTATTACCACTGTGCCAAGAAAGATCAACCAGGCTACCCAAGGTTTTCTTTTTGTAATTTCTGATACCGGTTTCATGTAACGTGTGTTTGAAGGATTTGGGTTATTTATTTTGCTTCATCAGTATTATCATTCACAAATCTCTGCATCCAATCGGGTACAATTGATTTCATGCGCGGCACCAGTGAATAGGGAGTGGCTGCCAGGCTATTGACGGTGCCATGAGGCGTTTCTCTATGGCAATCCCAACACCTGAAACCAACACCTTCTTCATGGTTCTCACCGGTTACCTGGACAATGTTGACAAAATCAACCAGTCCCTTATGGCAGCGAATACAGTTCTCCTGTACTACATTTATACCGGCCTGCTTTATCTGTATTACCTGTGGTTCAGCGCGTGCAGTAAATATTGTGGCATGCCTCAGACCATCTTTTGCTTTGAAGAAATATGTTCGGAATACATTGTCGTGCGGCACATGACAGTCATTGCAGGTTGCTTTTTCCCTATGGCTGCTATGCATCCAGGTGGCATACTGCGGATACATCACATGACAATTAATGCATGTTTCCGGATTGTCGGATAAGTATGAGTGGGCTCTCGATGAGTAAACCAGAAGAATTATGATCCCAACAATGGTACCGGTGAGAATAATAGCAGGCAACCGCCAATTATCTGGAGGTCCGATGAAGTTGATTATTTTTTTCATATTCCGGATGGATTAATTTGGCACTCAACCTAACAAATATAAGGAAGTTTCAATAAATCCAATAACAATTATCAACTTTTCCGACAATAATTTTTTACGCTATATATGACTGAATCTAAACTATCTTATGATCAGCACTTTCTGCCTTTCAAGTACCGAGTTATCTGATACTAAACGCATAATATATAATCCCGGTAACAGACTTTTTGTATCAAAAACATGCTGTCCATAGGATGATTTTAATGGAAACCGTGCTATTATTTGCCCTGTCAGGTTCGTCAATTCGAGCTCTCCCTTTGTAAAGCCGGCTTCATAATAATAATCTACAATCAGATATTCAGATGCCGGTTGTGGATACAGCTTGAATTGACTTCCTTTGATATTGATCTCAGGAATATCAAATATCACAGGAGTACGCGGATTCCCCGGCAGTATATAAGGTTCCGTATAATCACTTTTGTTATAGTGCCTGAGTATATTAACTGCGTATATGAAGGTGGGTTCCCGGTCAAGTAATTCAAGCAGTCGCTCATAAACAGAGGTGGATAGTGTATCGCTGTTCTTATTTGCTATTTCAGTATGTATTTCAATCAGCTCTTTCATGTTGTCAATGTCGGAGGAGTAATTTGGGTATTTCATCCCGGCATCATTTAGCGTAGCTTGTGCTTGTGTTGAATCGCCATATAATTGGTATATAAATGCGAGCAGTAAATCATTATGAGCTTTTGCATCATTTCTTAAATGATCTGTAAGCTGTGTTTCAGGAGTGCCCCAGCTTTTAAAGAAGAGATGTCCCCGTTCGCGATTCAGCAAGCCGTCCTTAATGGCTACGGCATTATTGCTTCTGCCCTCCATCAGTTCTATCAAACTGTATTGATTATAGAGTAGTGCCAGACGATGAAGCATAAAGTCGGGAATCTCAGGATTCCGCTCGGTTATCAACTGCATTAAATGGTTATTCCTGAAAATGATGGGATTGTTTATCAGTATTTCAATCAGAAAAGTGTTATGGAAGTTATTATTCTTTAAAAGCGCTTCTAGTGCATCAACCGACAGTTTAGAATCCAGGCTGCGCAGTTTTTTATTCAACAACACCAATGATTCGGGTGAAAAATTCCTTATCTCATCAATGAGTGCGTTGGTATTGCCTCCATCTCTGGTGTCATTAAGTTGTTTGAGGGCAGTGGAAGCTGTTCCATCCCAGGCTGATCTTGTTTGGTTGAGCAAGTCGTTGGTAATGGTGAGGTATTCGGGCAGGTAATTGCTGTCGGGGGGCATGCTGAATGCCGCCGGTACCGGCAGGATGTTTGCATATAACCGGGGCTGTTGTCGCGATATTGCAGGTGAATTGCTGTAATGGCTATACAATACAGGCTCGCCATCGTTGTGGAAGTCACCGGTGCGATGGAATTTGCCGTAACTGAACTGGTTGCCTGCCGGTTCTATGGGTAATGCTCCAATGGCTCCCTGATAATAGGCAATTCCATTGTTGGCTTTTGTGCTGTCGGTTGTAATGCATATATCGTATTCATTCTTGTTGAACCAGTTATAGTATAGGCGCAAACCCTTGTAGCCGTCAACGGAGCGGTTGGTATTCTGGGCTAAGAGTGAATAGTTAAGGTTGCTGAAACTGTTACCGGCAACAATGTTGTTTTGTTCTCCGCAGTTATTGACTACCAATCCGGCTAACTCGTTGTTGTAACCCGGTAAAGCACCACCCTTGAAATTGTTGTCAAGAATGCTGTAATAGGTGCAGTTGTCAAGATAGAGGCCGGTAACTTCCTTATGCGTACTGCCAATGTTGTTCAGAGCCGATAAGTCGAAGGCACATCTATTGGCTTCAACAATGCTGTAACCCGATAAATAGGCTCCCGTGAAATTGTTTTTATACTGTACATCTTCTGTGTAAAAGGCATAGCCGGGAGTGGATGTTGTTGCATCAATGCCACTCTTCAGCTGATAAAACAGAGGCTTGGTGGATAAGCCGAAGGGGACGGAATCCTGATGGATACGGTATATTTTCAACGATGAGTTGTAAGCGGTTATTCCATTGCCGCGTTCATTGACCGGCAGCTTTGAATACGGCAGGTCGTTCCTGAATGTACAGCTGACAAATTCAAGGCCTTTATTATTGTTTATTCTAACAAATTCCTTCATCTTCTCACCGGGCCAGGGTTGTTCCCTGAGCGTAAACTCTGTCAATATGAATTTAGATGGATTTCTTCCCTTGGTGGGTTTAATGTCAATTGCACGTAGGTTATTCCTGAAAACGGCTTTATTGGTATATATAATACCTCCGCCTCTGCTCTTATTCTCCAGGCCATTTTCATCCATCTCAATCATTTCGATACCGGTATAGGCATTCTCAATCACGGCCCCGTGTATCAACGTGAGTTTACCCTGTGGCAAACCTGAATCATAGTCGCTGTTTCCATACAGTTTGATGCCTTCCCACAGGCTAACGCAATTGTTGGTGAGTACTGCCTTGTCCAGTATCAGTTGGGCTCCCGGCATAATCTTAATGGTTCTGCCATCACCAACTTCCACCCGGTTATTTATGGTGAGTTTACTGCCGGGCATAAGCACCAGGTCACTAAGCAGGTTTTTGCCTACAGTCCAGCTTACCGTATCGGTGATTACCATTGAAGTCTCATTCAGGGGTAGACATAAATCGGCTTCCCAGAGACCGCGGCCGAAGGTGCCTGCTACCAGTTTCTTTCTGGCATAGTTTATTTCAATGTCTGAGATGATAGTCAGGGGCAAACCCTCGCCGAAATATTCCCATGCAGCCATGTTTTCATCCCTGTAATAGATACCCGCATCAGTGGCTACCAGGAAAATATCATAGCCGGCGCCTTTAAAATACCGTATGGCATTCACGGGTATGGCCGGAATGCCTTCCGAGAAGTTTTCCCAGCTTCTTCCGCCATCATGCGTTACATATATGCGCCTGTTTACCCAGGTACGGTCGAGTGTTAGGTATATGGTCCCCGGTTTATCAGGGTGTATGAAAATATCAGTTGCAGAGACGTACTGCATTGACAGGCTGCCCCGCGGTGTAATATCTGTCCACCTGTCGCCCCCATCTATGGTGAGCATTATTTTCTCTTCCTGTATATTACCCCACGACGGGTTTTCAAAACTGATACAGATAATATCGGGATTGGCTTCTGACACCTCAAGCGCCTGTATCTTATGCTGATTCAGGGGGTTAAAGCTGCTTATCTGCTCCCATGTTTCTGCACCATCGGTTGATTTCCATACATTTTTTAATCCGGCATATATAGTCTTTGAATCTGTTGGATGCATTGTAACAGGAATGTTATTTCTTCCCTGTTCAGTGGTATCAGGTACTCCACGGTAATTGAAGCTTAAGCCGGCATCGGTTGATTTTAACAGGAAGATGTTTCGTCTGTTTAGCTTAGGTGGAATAGTGACCATATACACATTCCCGGGGTTGTTAAAATCAACCATCCCATCGTATGCATCTCCAACATGTGTTTCCTTTGTCCACTCCTTGGTATCATAGTTATAAAAGCAAAGATTCCCGTCCTGAGGGCCCCCATATACCATATTGCTGTTATCACCAATGGTTATGTTATGCAACTGTGTTGATTGCATACCGTTGCGTGTGATATCCCTCCAGGTAACCGTTCCATCATCTGACCGGGTGACACCACCGTCATTTCCCATGAATACTACATCTGCAGTATCACCTTTAAACACAAGAAGGTCGCGCACATCCTTATGGTACTTATGATTGCGGAAATCAAGGTGAATAGCTGAATCTGCTTCAAGACGGTACTTGTTGAACCAGATGCCGCCAAGGTAGAATTCTGCCGGATCAGTGGGTGAAATCTGCAACTCCATCTTCCAGTAACTTACAAAAGGAAGATAATCAATGCCAATGCGGAAGTAATCCCTGCCATCATTGGTTGATCTGAAAAGCTGATGCGCCCATACACCGGGAGTAAGGGTGTCATATGATTCCGTGAAAACAAGTATCAATCCCGGAATGCTGTCTGACAGAGCCAAAGCCAGGCGTGATATCTTATGGTCGGGCTTAATAGGAATGCGGTATGTTAAATCCTGCCAGGTGGTACCGCCGTCACGGCTTCGCAGCAGCAGACTGCCAACAACAAATATATTATCGGGTTTACCCGGCGTCAGCACTATATCAAACAGCTCTTCATTGTTTTGGGTGAAGGTTTGTTCCCAATTGATGCCTTTGTCGGTCGATCGGTAGATGCTTGTTTTCGCTTTAAACTCCGTATTGAGGACCGCATAAAGTGTGTCGGCATGCGTGCTGTGTTGTTTTACATCGTGCACCAGAAAGCCGGCAGTCATGATACCTGAGTTCAGGCTTGTTGGAGCCCATGTATTACCGCCGTCCCTGCTTTCCATAACACCTTGTCCGTATGCCCTGTTAAATCCCCAGTGCCCCGTGCCGACAAATATGTGTTGCTTGTCTTTTCTGTCAACTTCTATTCCAAGTATGCCGGTAGTGATGTAGTTGTCTGATTTGGGGTGCCAGTTCTGTCCGCCATCATGCCGGCATACAGGGTAGTGTAATTTGATGTGTCAACCCAAAGTGCGGAAACCAGTCCTAATTGTGCCAGCACCGGATCGGTAGTGACTGAAGGACCAAGGGGATAGAACTGTGTTCGCCTGTAACTATTCCTGTAATTGCCATCCCCCTCATGCATCTGTTTGCTTTCAATGGCAACTCTCAGTGAATCCTTCACTTTCTGCATCGCCTCAATATACCCTTTCATGCTGCCGTTTTCATCGGCCCGTGAACTGGCAAACTCCTCTGAACGCCTGTAATCCTTGGCATTCAATCCGGGATGATTTTTATAGGAATTTCCCTGCCCTGATGATGTTAAGGAAATGGCGAATAATACAAAAAATAATATACTATTTTTTGAGAGTATAGCGTAGGCTGACGAGCGTAAAAAATTATTCATTGATAATTTTTTATTTAGTACAACGACAGAATCATTACATGTGGAACGCATTGAATTAAAGGATATTCCACCATCCAAAGATAGTAATTTCCTGTTACGAAAGGAACATAAATTCAATAAGAATGGGTTGAGGTTATTCAGGTAAGAACTTAATAACCATCACTTTGAATAATGAAACAGAGATATTGTCAAATCCTCTTTCTCTGCCGGCTTCCACTTTTACAACGTCATCCTTATTCACGAGGATGCGTTCATTGACAGTTTCAAGCAATGCTTTGCCTTCCAGTACGTAGAAGATTACATCATTGGGATTAACATGTTTTTCAATTCGTTCACCCGGTTTTAGAGTAAGATGAACAATTTCCAGATTTTTATGCTTGCAAAGAATGTGTCCGTTGAGGTCAAACGGCACTTTTGGTGCTTTGTGTAAGTTCAATATTTCCATGTTTCCTTGCTTTTGATTTGCGTTTCTTTGATTTCCAGTACATTAAAAATCCTGTTGTGAGGATTACCAGTATCAGAATGCCCATTAAAGGTACGTAAAGAATGTAAAAGTCACCAAATATAAATGCAAATATTCTTCCGGTATGCACTTCCAGAGCGAGGTTCCACCATGATATGGGTTGTTTTGCAATTACAGAAGGCATTTCAGGTTTATTCTGAGGTTCAAGGTTCATCCAACCAGCCCCATAATCAAAAATAGCAACCGGTTGATTGTTATCCATATAGACACCTGCTACAGCTATGGCTCCAAAGGGATTGCCGCCGGCCTGTTCTTGTGCAGGCATACCGGTTATTACATCTGTGCTGTTGCCGGTTAGGGTGTTCCATTTATAAATACCGCTGAATGAACCAACCAGGTACTCGCCCTTGCCAAGATCCTGAAAAACATTTATTCCCATTACGCTCACAGGAGGCTGTGCTTCCATCTTCCTGGTCTTATTGGAGTCATGATTAACGTCAAGCTTTATGAATCCCTCGCTGGTTGAGATGATGTATTCATTGGAAAGGGTGTCGTAAACAACATCCCTGAACTTGTCGTGCCATACATTTTCATTAGCCAGGATTGTACCCGGAATGGCAGCCATCTCTTTATTGGCAATGGGTATAAGCAGGGGAGGGCGGAGGAACATCCCCGTGAGGGTTGTTACAATGAGAATAGGTAAACCGTAAACTCCCAACAGGGTATGCCAGTTTATGGCGCTCCGGTTAAGCTTCTGCAGCTTCTTGCGGTATTGTTCCCTTATCTTTTTGGCAAACTTTGGCAGGAAAAAATAAAAGAAGCCGGTTAAAGTCATGAAGATGACAGCCAGTCCCACCATGTCAACAATCAGTTTTCCGGTCAAACCAAATATTTCACCGCTGTGTATCACCCACAGTGTGCGGAACATTCCGGCTTTTCCTTCGTGATCTTCGGTGGCAGGTACATCAATCAATTTAAAGACAGGTGCTGCATTCAGCGGCATCTCCCACATTTCAGAGCGGGTCAGTACTATAAGTTTATTATCCTGCACCAATAATTTAACAACTCTCTGATTGTCTTCCGGCAGTTTGATTTTTTGCCATTCAGCCTTTGAATGGTCAAATTCATACAAGCCAAAGAGGGTACCGGCAAATAACCGGTCATCCTCAGTTTTGGTCATGCAAAATATCTTCCTATAGTCAATTCCTTTCGGAAAACCTGCATTCATATCGCTGAAGCCGGTAAACTGCCGGTTTGTTTTCCATATACCAACATTTCCATAGGCCAGCATTTCCGTATCATTAAGGGGTAAGAATCCCTTTACGGAAGCCAGGTTCCAGTTTTTATAATGGTAATCACCCGGCATGAGTGCCCTTGGGAAATTCAACGTGGCGAATATAGACCTGTGGTTCATGATAATACCTGAAACACAGAAAAACAGAATAAAAAGGCCAACTATTAAAGATGGCCATTTATGGTATTTGCGAAGTTTCTTCATTAATGCAGGCTAATGAGGAGTTATTTTTTAATCATGGTTAGTACCATTTTGAATCTTTCAGTGGCATTTACAGCATGGGTGATGTTTGCCGGCATAATAATGGCCATGCCTGCTGTGAGTTTGTTTGGATTGCCACCAATAACAATCTCAGCTTCTCCTTCAACCACATTCACCATGGCATCAAATGGAGCGGTATGCTCACTGAGGCGCTGCCCCTTGTCGAAAGCAAAGAGGCTTACATTGCCAGTAGGTTGCTCTACTACTCTCATGCTTACTATTCCTCCGTCGGAGTAATCTATCTCATTGGCAAAAATGAATGGTTTGCCGGTCATGAATTTTGTCTTGTCCATTGTAATTTCTTTATTAATGTTAAATATTTTTTTTCTACCTGAGTTGTGGTGTCTATAGCCAGTTTTCTGATAAGACTTCACCCTGGATACTAATAACAGTCTTCTTGATAGGGATGTTTCTTGATGCCTGCTGACGGGCAATCATTGCTAGTTGCACCAATCCTGAGCAGCATGGTACCTCCATGGTCACTGCATGCAGCGTGTTTATATTGCTGCGGTCAATCATAGCGGTCAGCTTTTCGACATACGATTCCTTGTTCGAATCGAGTTTTGGGCAGGCTATGGCGAGAGTCTTGCCTTTGAGAAACTTGTTATGGAAATTACCCATGGCAAAGGCAACGCAATCAGCGGCAAGCACTACGTCGGCATTTTTGATATAGCCGGCTTCGGGATTCAGCAAGTGAAGCTGTACAGGCCACTGACGCAACTCTGATGGGGCATCGGTGACAGCTGTGGTTGAACTTCCGTTCACTTTGTTCATGTCAATGTCAAAGCTCATCTCCCTGGAACCGGGGCATCCGCCACCACAACCTGATGATTCCGGTTTTACAGCCATCCGGGCCTCCTTTATGGAATCAAAAACCGGCAATGGTGTTACCGGGGTGTCAAGGTTCCCATCTTTGGGACTCATATCAATGTTGTTCTCTTTAATGTAATTGATGGCCTGTTGCAATAATTCGGTTTCGTTATGGTCACGCAGGTGCTCCAAATGAGCCAAAATAGTGTTCCGGCCTTTAGGTACCATTAACTCCATAACTTTAATTTCATCGTATGGTTCAGCTTCCCTCTCTTCCAGGGTAATGGCACCTTCCGGACAATGGCCGATGCATGCGCCTAACCCATCACAAAACAGGTCACTGATAAGTCTTGCCTTTCCATCAATGATCTGCAGGGCACCTTCATGACAATTGGGTACACACAAGCCACATCCATTGCAAAGTTCTTCGTCAATTTTAATAATAGTTCTCTTCATTACTGGTTTTTAATTTTAATGAGTTCCGATAGTTTTTTATTCTTGAGGTATTCAAGGAATTCAGCAGAAAATTTGTTAAGCATTGGACCAAACACACAGGTTTCAAACGGGCATTTATCTTCATCAATACCACAATAATGACTCTGCATACTGCCATCAATCAATTCATAGATTTCCAGTAAACTTATCTGTTCAGGATTTACCTTAAGTGAGAATCCTCCATTAGGCCCCCTTACGGAGCTCAGATAATTGTTCTTCACCAGTATTTGCATCACCTTAGCCAGATGGTTTCTGGATGAGTGAGTACGATCGGCAATCTGATTCACATTCAGCATCTCGCTGCTGTTTGCAATCATGGCCATACTGTGTACAGCTATGGATGCCGCTTCTGATATGTTGATTATTTTTGCCACTTGGTATTTCGGTATTTGAATACGCAAATGTATAAACTTTATTCGTAACAGCAATGCATTTTTTTAAAAATCCTTCATTATTTTTCTCACTGTTCGGGAAGTTGTTGATTATCAATTATAATATTAACAAACACCTGCCAACAAATAGCATATTAGTATTATGGATATGAAATATAACAGATCGTTTCTTCCCCGACTATTATTTCACTTTTACCATATCAGATTCAAGGATTCAGTTGATTCAACTTTTGATCAAATTTGGCTCACCTTCAGTTCAGGTCCAGTACAAGTGGTGTTCAGGTCCAGTAATTGATGGAAATTACTGGAGTTATACTGGAGTTGAACTGGAGTTGAACTGGAGTTGAGCTTAAGAAATCATTACTGATAGTTTAACAATCTTCTGTTATTCCTTTTATTTGAAACCTGTGATAACTCAATTACAGATTGCTGATTATTAACACCTCTCGTTGTACCGTTAAAATGACTACTTTTGCACCCTCAAATAAAAACTTAGCAAAAAGCGGATGCAGAACATCAGAAACATAGCAATTATAGCCCATGTTGACCATGGCAAAACAACTCTGGTTGACCGAATTTTATACCAGGTAAAACTTTTCAGAGATAATCAGGAGATGGGTGATCTGATTCTCGACAGTAATGAATTGGAGCGTGAGCGTGGTATTACCATTTTATCAAAGAACGTTTCTGTAAGGTATAAGGGAGTTAAGATTAATATTATTGACACACCTGGACACAGTGATTTTGGCGGTGAGGTTGAAAGGGTGCTCAATATGGCTGATGGAGTGTTGCTACTGGTTGATGCCTTTGAAGGTCCGATGCCCCAGACTCGGTTTGTATTGATGAAGGCATTGGCCCTTAATCTCAAGCCTATTGTTGTTATCAATAAGGTTGATAAACCTAATTGTGATCCTGAAGGTGTTCAGGAAGCAGTCTTTGACCTGATGTTCAACCTTGACGCAACTGAAGACCAATTGAACTTCCCCACTGTATATGGTTCGAGCAAACAGGGTTGGATGTCGGACGATTGGCGCAAACCAACTACGGATATTACCCACCTGCTTGACACCATCATTGAATATATACCTGAGTACAAGCATGAAGAGGGAAATACCCAGTTGCAGATTACATCACTTGACTATTCTTCTTATGTTGGTCGCATTGCTGTGGGGCGTTTATCACGTGGGGTGTTGCGCGGAGGTATGAATGTTTCATTGCTGAAACAGGACGGCCGATCATTCAAGACAAAGATAAAGGAGTTGTATGTTTTTGAGGGTCTTGGTAAAGAAAAGATAAAAACTGACGTCTTCCCGGGTGAAATCTGCGCCATATTGGGTATTGATGATTTCGATATTGGCGATACCATTGCCGATTATGAGTTTCCAGAGGCATTAAAGCCACTCAATATTGATGAGCCTACCATGAGTATGCTGTTTACCATCAACAACTCACCCTTCTTCGGCAGGGAAGGTAAGTTTGTAACTTCACGCCATTTGCGTGAAAGGCTTTTCAAGGAAGTAGAGAAAAACCTGGCCATGCGCATTGTTGAAACGGAATCGCCCGAAACTCTCATAGTTTATGGCCGTGGTATTCTGCACTTGTCCATCCTTGTTGAGACCATGCGCCGTGAGGGGTATGAGTTGCAGTTGGGTCAGCCACAGGTTCTTACCAAAGAAATAGAGGGTGTAATCCATGAACCGGTTGAAATGCTCACCGTTCATGTACCTGAAGCTTTCTCAGGCAAGGTAATTGAGCTGGTTACACAACGTAAAGGTGAAATAGCCACCATTGAAACCAAAGGCGACAGAATACATTTGGAATTCTCGATACCATCAAGAGGTATCATAGGTTTAAGAAACAATGTTTTAACAGCTACTGAAGGCGAAGCCATTATGGCTCACCGCTTCAAGGCTTATGAACCATGGAAAGGTGAAATTGCCGGCAGGAATAAAGGTTCACTCATAGCCATGGAAACCGGACAGGCCATTGCCTATTCCATTGACAAGCTGCAGGACCGTGGTACGTTTTTTGTTTATCCCAATGAAGAGATCTATGCCGGACAGGCTATTGGTGAACACATCAGGCCTGATGACCTGCTTATCAATGTTACAAAAACCAAAAAGCTCACAAATGTCAGAGCTTCAGGTACTGATGATAAGATAGTTATTGTGCCTGCGGTTAAATTCTCATTGGATGAATCAATGGAGTATATCGGCAAGGATGAATTCCTTGAGGTTACACCCAGATCATTGAGAATGCGTAAGATCATTCTTGATGAACATGAACGTAAACGTCAGCAAAAACAATAAATAATTCCAATATGAAAAGATCACTTCTTATCTTCACAATCCTATCAGCATTCGTTTTAAACAGCTGTGATGTATTAAACCAGATTTCACAGGTGGCCATGCTATCAAAATGCCAGTTCAGGCTCAGCACGCTCACCAATACCAAGCTTGCAGGCGTCAATGTGCAGAATATAAAGAGCTATAAGGATCTGAGTCTTGTTGATGTGACAAAGGTAACGGCTGCTTATGCCACAGGTAATCTGCCGCTTAGCTTTACACTTAATGTGGAAGCCAAGAATCCCAATACTACCGCTGCCGGCATGAGCAAGCTGGATTGGATATTATTGATTGATGATCTTGAAGTGCTTACAGGCGTCACCGAGCAGCGCATCACCATTCCGGCAAACGGGGGTACTGCCGTATTGCCGTTAAACCTGAGCTTTGACCTGTTGAAGGTTATTGAAGCCCGTAATGTTGAATCACTGGCTAACTTCGGACTTAATCTGGCCGGTGCCGGTAATCGCCCTACAAGAGTTACGCTGAAGGCGAAACCTACCATTTATGTTGGTTCAAGCCCCATCACTTACCCTGATTATATTACCATAAACAATGAATTTACAGGTTTGTAGATTCGGTATTTCAGGTTAGTAATATCAGTGATAGCCAGGCTTAGGCTATTTCAAGCTTCTTAATAAGCTTGTTGATCAAAGCCACTTCGGTTTCATCCAGGCTTTCATCTGAATCAGCAATTCTGATTGCCAGGCGGACACATGCGAACTTTATTCGGTTATGAATGGTATTACCGTGTGTTTCCATGAAATTGGCAAACATGGCGTATGCTTCCCTGGCCGAAGCGTTCATGCGCCGAAGGCGCGTGAATTCACTCCCTACGCATAATACTGAATCTGTACCTGTAGTCTTTAACTCCTCATCAATGAAATTGTACACGTTTTCTACCTCTGTTTCCTTTATTACACCGTTTGATTTTGCCACGGCATAGGCCATTCTCCCTATCTCTTTATAGATTGTGTCAGTGTCCATAGATGCAAATATTTGCTGTAGATAAGTGAATCAGAATCAACTTTCCTGCCAAAAAGTCAAATAGTACAAATCAGGATACAGAAAGGTAAGATAATATAAGGAATTAGACTGACTACACCAATGAGAAGATACGAGTCAGGATTTCAATTACTCAGGGTGTGGAAATAAATGGATATTTTGAACTGTAGAAACAATATGTTGGGATATGAATTCAGCGGTTATTGGATAGCAATCAACTTATTGATATAGTGTTAAATAAAAAGAGACTGTTGCCAAACAACAGCCTCTTTTTATTAATTAAAAGTGTAATTATCTAACACTGATTTTACGGGTTACAATACCCTTGTCAGAGATAATATTAAGAAGGTATAAGCCTTTGGTCATTGAAGTTGTATTGATTACAGTTTCATTGGCCATAACACTTGATTCATAAACTACCTGGCCGGTAAGGTTAACCAGTTGAACTTTATTGAATTTGGAATCAGCCTTAACATTCAATATGCCTGTGGATGGGTTAGGATAAACCATAAGGTTTTCAACTGCAGGTACATTGTTGGTACCGGTAATGAAACTGATGGTAATATCATCAACGAGGAAAATGAAGGCGTCATCTGATACGCACTGGATAGCAACATATACCTGTTGGCCAACATAAGCATCAAGAGCGTAGGTTACATATGCCCAGTCGTTGGCTGGAGCAGAAATTGGACCTTCAATCAATTCAAAGCTGGTAGGATTCAGATCGGTAGTAGAAACCAATACATTGTATTTCTCCAGGCCATATTGATCAGTATATGATTTCACCCACATTGAGAGGACAGGATTATCACCAAGGGTAACCTGTGGAGAGATCAACCAGTCATCATTTGGAGGAGTTGTAGAAGCGAAACAAGCACCCAAGCGGTCGCCGCCATGGGTGGTCATACCGGTTACAGGAGGCGTTGTTGCAAGAGGATTGAAAGCTATGAAAGCCATTGGCTCACCGGCGTGAGGGAAGGTAATTCCGTCAAAACCGTATGTTGTGCTGCCATCAACATCCAATGCTGTCCAGTCGCCAAAAGTAAGATCAAAATCGGCCTGAGCTTCGAAATCAAGCACGATATTGGTTACAGTACCGCCGCCGGTAATTTCAACTTCAACAGAATTTGATGGTTGTGATTCGCCGTTTTCATAAACTGCGGTTACCATATAAACAAAGGCACCTGAAGGAAGGTTAGCATCAACATAAGTTGTTTCAGCTACCAGAGGAGCAATAACAACTGAATTTCTCCAAACGTTGTATCCGAGGAAAGAGCTTCCAAGGTTTTCAGGGGCAGTCCAGTTAAGGGTAACAGTCTGGTCAACAACATCAGCAGTTAAGTTGGTAGGAGGAACAGGCTCAACGAGGCTACCGTTGAATTTATACATACCACCAACGGTTGCGCTTTCGTTGAATGCGCCGGCCCATCCGGTTTCAGGATCCACGAAATCAACGGCAAGGAATTGAGCTGTTTCGGTATCAGGGAAGAATTCCCAGTTATGGCCACCATCATAGGAGAAGGCAATACCAAGCTGATTGGCTATCTCAGGATTTGAACCGGTAGCTACAAAAGTCATTTCAGTTCCCGGAACGTAAGCAAAATCTGCAGTCAGGGTTGGACCTGAAGCTGTAATGGTAGTCCATGTTTCACCACCGTCAAAGGTTTCAGCGAAAGTACCTGTGCTGTTTTGTCCTTTATCCTGTGCAAGACCATGAAGTTCAGAAGAGAACTCAATATCAAGATAGGTAGCACCCAATGAACAGGTGAAAACTTCCCAGTTGTGACCCATGTCGGTTGAGCGATAAACGCGGCCTTTATTGGTTCCGAACCATATAGTATTGCCAACGGCTGAGTAGTAACCTACCACTCCCCATTCACCTGAGAGAGGATTTGGAATGTTTGCTCCGAGAACAGGCATCCAGGTGGTTCCGCCATTATTGGTAGTGTAAAGTTCGAATTCACCATTGATGGGATCGCCCTGAGCAAAACCGTTGTTTGCATCAAAGAAATGAACTACGTTGGTAAATGAAGCTGAGTTGTTGAACAAAGCTGTTGCCTGATGTGTCCAGGTAAGACCGCCATCGGTAGTTTTATAAATACCCTGAGGATTGCTGCCTGAAGTTTTGTACATAGCTGCATAGGCAGTATTGGCGTCAACACCACAGATCATTGCAAACTCTAAACCTGCAGCATTATTAACAACACCGGGAACCCAAAGCTCACCACCATTGGTAGTGCGGGTGAATTCCTGAATTACAGCTCCGCCTCCTGATCCGTCGTAGGCAGTTGCCCATACAACATTTGCATCAACAGCATGCATGTACTTAATACCTCTTGATGCAGTGGTAAAGCCTGAAGCTTGTGGTAACCACTGAGCCATGGAAGAGAGTGAAATAGTCACCAAAGCAATAAGAGTAAATAACTTTTTCATAATGGATATTTTTTGTTAAACGTTTATTTGATTGAGCAAATATAAAGAACTCACTGAATTATTAGCAATAAGTAATTGAATTTATTCAAAACTTAACATCCTAAAATCAGTTATCTTTAAGATATGATGATTCAACAGATTGAATATCAATGTACTTCTATAGATTAAACAATGTTTAGGAAAATTGGTTGCGGTATGCAATTGAGCGGCATATATGAAGTGAGTTATCAGATAATTGTTAATTTTGCACTCAAATCTACAGAAATAAGGTAACGATACTATGTTTGAGAATTTAAGCGATAAACTGGACAGAGCTTTTAAAACCCTGAAGGGCCAGGGATATATTACTGATATCAATGTTGCAGAAACACTGAAGGATGTTAGAAAGGCACTGCTTGATGCCGATGTTAGCTATAAGGTTGCAAAACAATTTACTGATACCGTTAAGGAGAAGGCATTTGGCGCAGAGGTGCTTACAGCCGTATCACCCGGACAGTTGATGGTAAAGATAGTGCATGATGAGCTGGCCAGTCTGATGGGGGGTGAAAATGTGGATGTTAATCTTAAAGGTACACCCGCCGTCATACTGATTGCCGGACTGCAAGGTTCGGGTAAAACTACCTTCTCGGCCAAGCTTGCCAACTATCTTAAAAATAAAAGAAGCAGGAAAGTATTGTTGGTGGCCGGCGACGTATACCGTCCGGCAGCTATTGAACAGTTAAAGGTTTTAGGTGAACAGGTCAATGTAAAGGTGTTTACCATTGAAGGAAGTACTGACCCTGTAAACATTGCCAAACAGGCTATTGCTCACGCCAGGGAGTATGATATCAATACGGTGATCATCGATACTGCCGGTCGTTTGGCAGTTGATGAACAGATGATGAATGAGATTGCTGCAATAAAGAGGGCTGTGAATCCACAGGAGACCTTATTTGTGGTTGATTCCATGACCGGACAGGATGCTGTGAATACCGCAAAGGCATTTAACGACAGGTTGGACTATGATGGGGTTGTACTTACTAAATTGGATGGTGATACCCGTGGTGGTGCGGCGCTTACCATTCGCTCAGTAGTTGATAAACCTGTGAAATTCGTAGGGCTCGGTGAAAAGATGGATGCCATTGATATCTTCTATCCTGCTCGTATGGCTGATCGTATACTGGGGATGGGTGATATTGTTTCATTGGTGGAACGTGCTCAGGAACAGTTTGATGAAGAACAGGCCCGCAAGCTGCAACAGAAACTTATAAAGGATCAGTTTAATTTCAATGACTTTATTGCCCAGATCAAGCAGATCAAGAAGATGGGTAACATGAAGGATTTAATTGGTATGATACCGGGGATGGGAAAGGCTCTCAAGGATGTTGACATTGATGATAATGCATTCAAGGGCATTGAAGCCATGATTGGCTCCATGACCCCCTATGAGCGTGAAAATCCTTCGGTTTTAAATGGCAGTCGCCGCAAACGCATTGCCATGGGAAGTGGCACCGATATATCAGAAGTGAACAGATTGATAAAGCAGTTTGATGATACCCGTAAGATGATGAAGATGGTATCAGGCGGAGGCGGTAAAAACGCTCTGAACGCTATGCGTAATATGCAACGCATGTCGACAGGCAGAAAACGCTAAACCTGACCATTGCTTCAATATACCGGCTAACACGATCTATTTCTGCACATTGCAGTATAATAAACAAACATTAATAGACCAAGAATGAAACTAATTGATGGTAAAAAGATTTCAGAAGAGATCAAGATCTCTCTGGCAAAAGAAGTAGCTGATATTATTGATGCTGGGGGTGAAGCCCCTCATTTATCCGCCATACTTGTGGGAGATGAAGCGGCCAGTTTGACATACATTGCCAGTAAGGAGAAAGCTTGCCGGAAAATTGGTTTTACATCGAGCGTTTACCGTCTGCCAAAAGATGTATCCGAGCAACAGTTGCTGGAAGTTATTGACTTTTTGAATAATGATTCAGAAGTACATGGTTTCATTGTTCAATTGCCTCTGCCAAAGCATATTAATGCCGACGCAGTTTTAGAGAGAATAAATCCAGCTAAGGATGTTGATGGCTTTCATCCCGTGAATATCGGACGGTTGGTACTTGGTTTGCCATCCTATCTGCCTGCAACACCTGCCGGCATCATGTTGATGTTGGAGTACATGAATATTGAAACAACAGGTAAACATTGCGTAGTACTGGGTAGAAGCAATATAGTAGGAACTCCCATGAGTTTGTTGATGTCGCGTAAATCATATCCCGGTAATTGTACAGTCACCTTATGCCACAGCAAAACTGAGAATATTGAGGAAATTGCCAAGCAGGCTGATATACTGATTGCCGCTATCGGTCAACCCAATTTCGTTAAGGAAAATATGGTTAAGCAAGGCGCTGTCATCATTGATGTAGGTATCCATAGAATTCCCGATGAATCAGAAAAGGGATACCATATAACCGGTGACGTTGACTTTGACAGGGTGGCATCAAAATGCAGCTATATCACGCCTGTACCGGGAGGAGTAGGACCCATGACAATCATTGGGCTTTTAACGAATACCATGAAGGCATATAAAAAGGAAATCTTCCAATAAAACAGATTCGTTTTGGATAGAACAGCGCTTATATTTCTGGCTTTGCTGATGCCTGCCTTTGCATTTTCGCAACAGCAGGGATGTACAGACACTGCCGCGCTGAATTACAATAGGGAAGCCGTTATCAACGATGGGTCATGCATATATAAGCCTCTTTCAGTAAAACCACCCGTTTTAATTAAGAAACTACCTAAGAAGGTGTTTGAAACATCAGGCCTCATCTGGTGGCGAGGTAGTTATTGGACGCATAATTTTGATTGCGAGGCATTGATAGGTTATGGCGACAGTCTCTACCTCTTCTCCAAAAACTGGGCAGATCATAAGTGTCGTCTCTATGCAATGCCTAAAGATCAAGGGCACTATATCCTATACCCGGCGGGTGAATTCAATGCAGATGGCTTGATAACAGGTGCTGCCATCGATCAGAATGCCAATCAAATGGTACTGTGCGGCTATAAAAACTACCTGCCATTTGTATGGATACTAAGTGATTTTGTCAATAGCGATTTCTTTGGCGGAAATAAACGCAGGGTTGATTTCAAAGAACTGCCGGCCACACAAACAGAAGGGGTCACCTGTATAAGGGAAGGTGTGTATTCCATATCAGCAGAAAGGACAAAAGTGAACCGGGCTAAAATATTTTTGCTTGACCTGAATGAGATTCCGTAAAGTTGCGTTATAATATCTAACTTTATTGCGATGATTAAAAGAATTCCAGTCTTCATATTCATTCTGCTTATCATTGCTTTGAATACTTACAGCCAGGGTAAGAACGATAGCAAAGCCCTAAGGTATCATCAAAAAGCGCTGCAATACTACAATGCATCAGCTTATACTGAAGCATTGGAAGAAACGGCCAAAGCCCTTAAAGCAGATGATAATTTTATCCAGTCATGGCTGTTGTCGGGCGATATCCATTCGTTAAAAGGGAACAGGAAGGATGCTGTGAATAGTTATAAGAGAGCAGTGTCAATTGACTCTGCATTTTTTCCTCCTGTGTATTATATCCTTGCCAATCTGCTTTTTGAACAGCACGAGTATGCTGAGTGTATAGAGTACTATAAAAAGTATGCAGCTTATCCCAAAATTAAGGAAGCAGAAAAAGCAAAGCTCAATAAGAATCTCAGAATTTCAGAGTTCAGGCTATTTGCCAAAAACAATCCGGTACCATTCAATCCGGTCAACCTGGGTCCTAATGTGAATACTGAGGGATATGAATTTGTAAACTATATCACTCCCGACAATCAAAGACTCTACTTAACAAGACGGATGATGAAAGGAGAGCGCCGTGATGAACAGTTCTATTATTGCAATAACATAAACAATGGCAATTGGTCGCCTTCCATAGATATCGGGGCTCCTATAAACACAGAAGACGACGAAGGAGCTATGGCCCTATCACCCGATGGACAGTTCCTGTTCTTCTCAGGATGTAACAGTGTAGCCGGATATGGAAGCTGTGATTTGTATATGTCAAAACTATCAGGCGATAATTGGAGTGAGCCGGTCAATCTTGGCCCTTATGTAAATACGTCGTACTGGGAGTCCCAACCATGCTTTTCGTCAGATGGGCGAACCCTGTACTTTGTCAGTAATCGTCCGGGAGGCATGGGCAGCAGTGATATCTGGATTACCAGGCTGCTGGATAATGGCGAGTGGTCAATACCGGTAAATGCCGGAGAGGTGATAAATACCCCGGAAGCAGAAAGAGGGCCTTTCATACATCCCGATGCATCAACCCTTTACTTCTCATCAAATGGTCATGCCGGTATGGGGCAGGGTGATATATTCTATTCCACACTTGTGAAAGGGGAGTGGACAGAACCGGTAAACCTGGGTTATCCCATAAATACTGAGGATGATGAGGTGACCATGATAGTTGACAGTGAAGGCAGGTATGCCTATTACTCGTCGGCTAAAGAAAATGGTTTCGGATTGCAGGATATCTACAAGTTTGAACTGCCTGAAAATACACAACCGGCAAAGGTTTCATATATGAAGGGAGTTGTATTTGACAGTGTGTCGGGTACACCGCTGCAGGCCGGAATTAGGCTGCTCAATCCCTTCACAGGCGATACTGTAATATCATCCATATCTAACAGGACAGATGGCTCTTACCTGCTGGTAATACCATCAGGCTGCAATTATGCACTGAATGTGGAGAGAAAGGGATACTTGTTTTATTCGGCTCATTTTGAATTGAAAGATGAAAATAATTTCATTGATCCATTTGTAAAGAATATTCCGCTTAAGCCGGTCAGGGAAGGTGAAAGCATTGTATTGCGCAATATCTTCTTTGAAACGGACAGTTTTAATTTACTCCCTGCCTCCAAAGCTGAACTTGATAACCTGTTACGGCTGCTCATGGCCAACAAGGGAATGAAGATACAGATCAACGGTCATACGGATGATGTGGGAACCCCCGATTACAATCAGGTTCTGTCAGAAAAAAGGGCAAAATCAGTTCATGCATACCTGATCAAAGCCGGTATTGAACCAAAAAGGCTGCAATATAAAGGTTATGGATCATCAGCACCCGTAGCAACAAACCTTACACCCGAAGGCAGGGCCCTGAACAGAAGAACCGAAATGATTGTAGTACAGTTAAATTGATCAAAATCTCCTGATCCAATTTCAATTAAAATACCTGTTACCTGCAGGTAATTATATAATTTTGCCGAGTCACTTATAATATTATGCTCCGCCTTCAGCTTTCCATACTTCTGATTATATTCCTTGTTACAGGCATTAATGCACAAACCATTTATGAGCATAGTGACACCTCCCGGTTTCTCTTCTCGTACAAGCCATATATCAAGAGCAGCAACAACAATGTGCTGAACCAACTTGCCCTGGCTCACCTTAAATTACCGGAGAAAACATCACTTACCTATTCATTCAGATACAGGGTAAGTGTCAACTATCGACAAAGCGACTCTCTCTTTATTATACTGGATGTTAAAACCCTTGATGTGAAGGGTGATAAACAGATCAGGGACTTTAACATTGAGAAGCTTCTGGAACCTTCAGGGTATGACGTGAGTTTTTCACTTCGTGATCCTGTAAGAGGGGTGATTATGCAGGATCGGAAAGGGATAATAATGGATGATGGGCTCGTGCAGATAGCATCTTTTCCTGATTCATTATGGAGCGCAGGTGTTGATATCAGCCTGAAAATAAATGATATTGATTTCACCGGACAGAATTACAGAAAGCTTGAACTGGAACTTGCTGCCATCAGGGATTATTATTCATCGGCATCCTTGGGCGACACGCTGCTTAAAAAGATTCAAAACCAGCGAAAGAATCCCGGTGAATTTGAAGAGATTATCAAGTTGTATACCACCGGCATTAAAGGGCTTTATCTGTTAAAGCAATCACTGGATGTATCCTCTGAAATAGTTCCCGGAAAGGATCCCTTGAAAGTAGAGGCAAAGAATAAAATCATGGCATACAATCTTGAAGAATTTGTTGATTATATTCTTCAAAGCAGAAAAGCATTGCTGAAGGGCGATGTGTACGACAGATTTGCTGCAGCGTATATAGAAAGCCTGAAGGAGGCCAATAAATTATCGCAAAGTGTTGATTATTACAGCAGTCCCTTCTATTACCGCCTGTATTCAAACTCCATAACGGTTGAGCAGTTGAAAGAGGCTGCCCACCTGTTTGAAAAGGAAGTGACCAGGCGAATCCATAAAAGCATAGATTTCAACAAGCTAACCAGAGAGCTGATGCGGGCCTATTTGCGTGAAAACGATGCGTTGATATCAGAACACAGGTTTCTGGAGGCTGTTGACCTGTTAACAGGAGCCGTGAAGATTTTAGAACTCTCACCTTTTGAACAAAATTCGGGAGATGTACAGCAGGCGCTGGTACTTGCACGACAAGGCCTAATAGCTTCTTACATTGGGATAATGCAGAAGGCGCTTGATAAGAACCTGATTTCACTGGCCGAGAAATACCTGGCCGAAGTTGAGAAATATACCATCAAATACAACCTCACCAAGGAGGAAACGGGCCCCTTTAAAGAGATCTATATAAGGATGGCCGGTACGTACGTTCAGCTTGGCAATATTGCATTAAACAAGAATGAGTACGGAGTTGCCCTTGATTATTTTACAAAAGCCACCTCCTTATTGGAAGGTAATAGCGGTTCATTGAAGGAAAGAGCTGAAAATGGCCGGCAAATTGCTGTCAGGTCGCAATATGACCTGATAATAAAATGGGTAAATATACTGGTGGGCCAGGGTAACTATGAGGAGGCTGACAAAGAGCTGACAAAGGCAGAGCAATTTGCAAAGGAATACCCTGATTTTTATCCTGATAAATGGGAAGTATACGTATTGACATATAAAATAGCCGAATTACATTACACGGCGATGATGAATGAACTAATACAATATACCAAGCTGCCGGCAACACCTCAAAGGATTGAGAAGCTGGCGCTTGCTAATGAAATGTATCAGAAATTCCAATTCCCTGAATATAGTAAGCTCGATACGTTGCTGTCAAATATGGGAATAGGTTACCTGAACAGCCTTTTCTCACGCGGAAGACTCAAGCACTGGGCATCAGAGCCTGATAGTGCACTGAGTTTGGCTAATGAAGCCTTCAGTTTGTCGGCCAGACTTAGCCTGAATAACAATATAAGGATTAAGGAACAATATAAGGAATTGGTTGAACTGGCAAGTGAAACCTACTGTAATAAGGCAAGAGGAGAGTATAATTCGTTAATAAATGAGGCGAGTGAGCTCTTTAAAGCCAACAAGTTTGCACTTGCCAGGCAAAAAACCACCATGGCCCGTGAACTTGTCTATCAGAAATCCAACTGTGGATTGACTACTGCAGCGATTAACAAGATGCTCAGCCAATATCAACACCAGATTAAATGGGATGAGATGGTAACCGAAGCTTTCAGGCTCCTGAATGAGAAGAAATTTCAGGCATCAGCCAACCTTATTCAGCAGGCAGAGTCCATCTATACCTATTATAAGCTGGACACTACAGGACTGGCCAATATAGGTTACTATGACCTGGCCATAAAATCAGATGATAAGGAGATGCTCAGACATGCTATAAGTCACCAGGCAGGCAGAGGCAAGCCCGATCAGGCACTCGATCTGCTTGAAAGACTCAGGTTGACCGGCTGTGCTGCGGAAGAAACGGTTGATTTGCAGGAGAATCTGGCACGCATTGTTGCCCTCAGGGATAAAAATGAAACACCCAATCTGAACATCAAGTTAATGCTCGAAACCTATACCGGCGGTAATAAATGGTATTCACGCTTTGAGAATGTGTACAGGTATTATACTAAACCTTTGAAATAAGTTGATTCTGAGGCATCATGCAAAGGTTTTAGCATCTGGATTTTATTCGTTTTTCCCTATCGCCATCTAGTTCCCAGGCCTCATGTTAAGGTTTTGACCTCTTATACATAAACTGTTCCTAATAAATAAGTGCAACTGATAAATAAGGGGTTGCATCCCTTGATTTGTTGAGCTTTTATTCGAAATATTAAGAACGATTCCCTATATTTGTAGTAGAAATTACTTATTTGTCAAACCTACAATTACTGCAAATTATGAATCTACTGTTAATCAGCAATTCTACAAATCCGGGTGAAGATTACCTGGGATGGCCGAGAGAAGAAATCAAGGAATACCTGAGCAAGCATAATATCAAGAGGGTGTTGTTTATACCCTATGCCGGCGTTACCTTCAGTTATGATACCTACGAAGAGAAAGTGAATAAGGTATTTTTAACCCTTGGTGCCACGATTTATTCCATACATAAAGAATCGAATCCAATCAAGGCTGTTATGGAAGCTGAAGCTATAGCAGTGGGTGGTGGCAACACCTTCCAGTTGGTAAAAGAGATGCAAAAGAAAGGTTTGATGCAGGCAATCAGAGAGCGGGTATTGCAGGGTATGCCATATATGGGATGGAGTGCCGGGTCAAATGTAGCCTGTCCCACTTTAAAAACCACCAATGATATGCCGATCGCAGAGCCTGACAGCTTCAACTGTATGGCACTCATACCCTTTCAAATAAATCCCCACTATCTGGATGCCCATCCTAGCAATCATGGCGGTGAAACCAGAGAACAGAGAATAGAGGAATTCCTGGTGGCAAATCCGGGAATGTATGTTGCCGGACTTAGAGAAGCAACGCTCTTACTGTATGAAAATGATAAATTGTCACTCAGAGGCCGTCATGCAATGAGGGTCTTTAAATCAGGACAGGAGCCAATGGAGCTTGATCCGGGCAGTGATTTGCAGTTCCTGATGCAGATTACCGGCAATGAAATGAATGTTTGATATAAGGGGTGCAACAATATAAAACTATTGCACCCCATATTTTTATTACCCGATAGTGGTGTTGGATTACCCTTTGTGAATACACTTAAAAATAAACGATATGAAATTTGAATTACCCACATTACCTTATGCAGCAGATGCACTGGAACCTGTTATCAGTGCCAATACAATTGGTTTTCATTATGGAAAACACCATCAGGCCTATGTAAATAACCTGAATAACCTGATCAAGGATACCAAATTTGAAAGCAACTACACCCTTGAGCAAATAATAATGGAAGCAGAGGGAAGTATTTTCAACAATGCAGCGCAGGTATGGAACCATACTTTTTATTTTGAGGCATTGGGAAAGCAGTCTGCAGGCCCTAAAGGTGCGTTGTTGGAAGCTATAGTGAGGGATTTCAGCTCATTCGACAATTTCAAGCAACAATTCTCTGATGCCGCCATCAAAGTTTTTGGATCAGGTTGGGCATGGCTGGTTAAAGATAAGAGCGGAAAACTAAGCATCAGGCAGACATCGAATGCAGGTAACCCTATGACCGATGGATTTATTCCCTTATTGACCTGTGATGTATGGGAACACGCTTATTATCTTGATTATCAAAACAGAAGGCCTGATTATATCAAAAGCTTCTGGGATCTGATCAATTGGGATAAGGTTGCAGAAAGATTCTGAAAAAAGCCTATTTGTGTTAGTGATTGATATTTACGGGAGATTATCTACCAGATAAATTACGGGATACCTCTGGGGGAGATACTTTGTGTTATTCCCACATAAAAGTTGGGAAATGATAGAAATGGACTTTACTAAAAAAAATTAAAAACTTTTACCAAAAAGGTGGGAGTTAATATAGTAATATGTACATTTGAACACTCATGTCCAACCTAACCAAATCTATTGAATGCCTATGAAAAAAAGACTTCTACTCTCATTATTGGTATTATCAGGATTACTACTTCAGGCACAACAAGTGCTAATTCAGCAATTTGATGGTACATTTCCTCCAACCGGCTGGACCATTGACGCCCATGCAGCAAACTGGAGTGCAGAACAATCAACATACGCAGGAGGTACCGCCCCGGAGGCTGTTATGTCGTGGTCACCTGAATTTAATGGTATGACCCGGCTGATCTCTCCTGAAATAGATATGACCGGTGCCTCTGCTGCCCTGCTGCAATTCAAACATTTTATTGATCATTATAGTGGCAATTACCAAATTGGAGTGGCAACACGCTCAAATGGTGGAGCATGGACAAATGCCTGGACAAAAACGGTTACTGCGAGTATTGATGCGATTACTGTGATGGTTCCAATTAATGATGCCAATGTTAACAGTTCAACATTCCAATTTTGTATCTTCTTTAACGGTAACAGTTATAACATAAACTCATGGTCAGTTGATGATATTATTTTATCTATACCCTATGAGTTGGACGGAGCTGTTACAGCCTTGAACGTGCCTACCTATTTTGTCGGTTCAACAGATGTAAAGGGAACCATTGCAAATGTTGGCACTTCCAATATTGTATCTTTTAAATTAAACTGGCAGCTTAACGATGGAGAGGTCAAATCAGACATCATTGTAGGCCAGAATATAGCTATTGGTCAGACTTATGACTTCACCAGTACACATACATTGACTCCGGAACCGGGTGTTCATAACCTCAAAGTATGGTTGTCAACTGTAAACGGGACAACTATTCCTGATAATGACCCATTGAATGACACCATGGCCAAAACACTAAGGATACCAACACAAACGGTAGCGCGCATGCCATTCTTTGAAGAGTTTACCAGTTCAACCTGTGGACCCTGTGCCAGCTTCAACAACAGTGTTTTCAATCCTTTCCTTGCCCAGAATGAAGAGGAGTTGGTATATGTAAAATACCAGATGGACTGGCCGGGTGCCGGCGATCCCTATTACACTGAAGAGGGTGGCGTACGTCGCGCATATTATGGAGTTAACGCTGTTCCGATGTTATATGTTGACGGTAAAAATGTGGCTACCACCAGTCCGGGTGTTAATGCCGCCTTTACGAACTCATTGGCTACTCCTGCATTTATTGATATAGACAGCTATTATGCCATTGATGGGAATAATGTTATTATAAAGGGTCAGTTCATAAGCTACGCTGATCTGGTTGATGCTACACTGCATGTTGTTGTATTTGAAGGAATAACCACACAAAACGTTGCCAGTAACGGTGAAACTGAGTTTCATCATGTAATGATGCGCCTGCTGCCCGACGGTTATGGAACTTCCATTGCAACCATTCAAAATGGTGAACCTTTTCAGTTTGAGCATAATGTTGATATGTCGACCACTAATGTAGAGGAGATGGATGATTTACAGGTTGCAATATTCCTGCAGGATAATGTAACCAAGGAAATATTCCAGGCTGCTTATGCAGATTTGAGTGGAGTAGGGGTAAGCAATTTGCAACCCGGCAAGTTAAGCATCTATCCGAATCCGGTTAATGGAGAACAGATCAGTGTTCGTATTCCGGAATCAATGAATAGGAATGTAAAGATTGAAGTTCGCAACAGTATGGGATCAATAGTTGATGTTTTCAATGTTGCAAATCCAGCCGGCATTTATTCATTCGGCAATGTTTATTCACCGGGACTCTATACCATTAGGGTATATGATTCATCAAATCAAGTTTCCGGAAAATTTATCTGCATAAAATGAAATTGCATTAAGAAATAAGTATATTTTTACACGCTTTTTTTAATCATCATCAATAACCCTAACGTAGTAATAATTTAACAATCAGGCACAAATGAAAAAACTTCTACTCATTATCCTTGGAACACTATTAATAAATGGTGTTCAGGCGCAGTTGATATTTCAAGAGAATTTTGATGCTGGAACTATACCGGTACCGGGTTGGACCATTATGGGCAATACGTCCAACTTTGCCAATCCTAATACCAGTGTGGCAGGTGGTACAGCTCCTGAACTTCAGTTTGATAACGATCCCCCATTCCCAACAACTACTATGCGTATTATCTCTCCGCAGATCAATACAACAGGATCAGAGCAGCTTATAGTTCGATTCAAACACATGTTTGAGCATAACGCAGGCTCTACTGCTGTAAATATTTCTGTTGCCACCAGAGGTTCCAGTAGTGGAACATGGAATGTAATATGGACACAAGCTGCCACCACATCCATTTCGGCAGAAGGGGTAAATGTACTGGTAAGCAATGCAAATGTTGGCTCAGCCACTTTCCAGTTAAGTTTCGTTATGAATGGAACCAGTTCAGCAATGAAGAACTGGTATATTGATAATGTTGAGGTACTGAATCCATTAAATCTTGATGGTGCTATCTCATCTGTAAATCTGCCTCCTATTTTTGCTGGTGAACAGGCCATTGAAGGGCAGTTCTCAAACCTCGGAAGCACAGCTATCAATTCAATTGATGTATCATGGAGAGTTGATGAAGGCGACGTTCACACCACAAATTTGACTGGATTGAATGTAGCATTAGGTCAATCAGCTGATTATGCAAGTGCTGATCCTTTGGATCTACCTGAAGGAGTCTACAATCTTTATGTGTGGATTTCAAATGTAAATGGATTACCAACTGATGATAATCCTGACAATGATACATTGGTAAGAGTACTCAACGTGCTTGATCAACTTATTTATTACAAACCGCTTTTTGAGGAGTTCACCAGCTCAACCTGTGGCCCTTGTGCAAGTTTTAATAGTGGAACTTTGAATCCTTTCCTTGCTCAGCATGGCGATGATGACCTGACACTTATAAAATATCAGATGAACTGGCCGGGATCAGGTGATCCTTATTATACTGCTGAAGGCGGTGTACGCCGTACCTATTATGGTGTAAATGCGGTACCCGACCTTTATATTGATGGAAATAAAATTGCCACAAGTTCAGCTGCTGTTAATGCCGCTTACAATGCAACCAGTGGTACTCTTGCCGATGTTGCCATTCAGTCAACCCACGAAATCCAGGGTAATAATGTTATTATTAATGGTGACCTGATTCCTTATGCCAATTACAGCAATGTTAAACTGCACATAGCTATAGTTGAAAAGATCACCACCCAGAATGTTGCTACAAACGGCGAAACTGAATTCCACCATGTTATGATGAAAATGGTACCTGATGCAAGTGGAACAACCGTTAACATCGTTTCAGGTGAGAACTATCACTTCAGCCATACCGTTAATATGTCATCAACCAATGTTGAGGAGATGGACGACCTTATGGTGGCTATCTTCATTCAGAAAGGAGATAAAAAGATTGTTCAGTCAGGTTATTCAGTTGAAGTTGGTGCAACCATGTCATCAAGTGTAGCCAATGAGGCTATAAATGTTCCTGTTGATCAACCTATTACCATAAGTTACTCACAGGCCGTAAGAATGATTGGTGGTGCTCCAATAACTAATGACAATGTGGATGATATCATTGTATTCAGAGAAGGGGAAGCTAACGGTACGCCGGTAAGTTTCACAGCTACCATCAATGCAGCCAAGACCCTGATTACTATTACTCCAACTCCAAATCTCAAATATTTACAGAGGTATTATTTAAATATTCTTCCTGTTGAGAATAACTTCTCGATTCCAACTCTGAATTACGAGATTTCATTCACCACCTTGCTGAATATTGGTGTTGCCGACAGGCCGGTAAACGAGTTCTCACTCTATCCGAATCCTTCAAATTCACTGCTTTATATCAGCAATATTGATAATTACAACACTGTTGAGATCTACAGTATAGTTGGTAATTTGATCAGAACCATTGATGTAAGCAGCAATTCAGGTAAATATGCAATCAATGTAAGCAACATTCCTTCCGGTCTATACATTCTGAAAGCAAAAGGCACTCAGAATGAGAAAGCCGTAAGATTTGTTATTTCAAGATAAGTCTTATTGATATCTGTAAAAATAAAAGAGGCTGTATTCATTGAAATACAGCCTCTTTTATTTAATGGAATTAGTACTTGTTACACCGATTTGATAGCACCTTTAATAAGAGACATGTGGCGGTAATACCATACTGCCGTTATCAGGCAGAGTGATGAGGTAATAAGCAGGGTGTTCTGCAAGCTGATGATCTCAGTCATACTCCCCAGCAATATACTTCCAATGGGTGTGAAGCCCATGAACGACATGCTATAAAGAGCAACAATCCTGCCTCTCATGTTTTCATCAACCAAAGTCTGTAACAGCGTATTGCAGGCTGCGAACAGTACAACCATGCCAAAGCCGGTAATTACCAATGCAGGCATTGAAATAAAAAGGTTTTCTGAGAGGGTGAATGCTCCTAATCCAATGCTAAACATCAAAGCACAGGCGAGGATAATTTTTGGAAATCGGATGGTTGATGATTGATTGGCCAGAATAAGAGCGCCTGTTAAAGCTCCGGCTCCCAGGGAACCGGTTAGGAATCCCAGCGTTTGCGAATCACCGCTTAAAATATCCTTGGCAAAAACCGGCATAAATACCTGAAATGGCAGTCCTATAAGGCTGATGATGATTACCAACATCAGTAATACCCGCAAATGCGATGTATTGTAGGCATACTTCAAACCGCCGACAAGATCAGCCAATACGGATGATTTGCCAGGACTCTTTTCAAACCTGTTGACCTTCATTGAAATCAAGGAAGCAACCACTACTATATAGCTCAAGCCATTGACAAGAAAGCAAATGCCTTCACCTGCATAGGCAACGAGGAATCCCCCGATAGGTGGGCCAATAAACCGGGCTGAGTTATACATAGTGGAATTCAGTGCAATAGCATTTGGCAGGTCTTTTCGGTCGTCAATCATATTAACCAGGAATGCATGACGGAATGGATTGTCAATAGCATTGGCCACGCCACTAATTATGGAGGCGATGATGATATAGTTGACTGTAACATGCCCTGTCAATACAACAAAGGCGGTTACCAGTGCCACAACCATTGAAACCACCTGAGTGGTTATGAGAACGCTGCGGCGGTCAGCTTTATCGGCGAATACTCCTGCCAGAGGTGTAATGAAAAAAGAGGGTATCTGTGCTGCAAAGCCCACAACACCCAGTAGCAGTGCTGAGTCAGTCATTCGGAAGATCAGCCAGCCCAAGGCAATACTTTGAATCCAGTTGCCCGGAAGGGAGATGAGCTGGCTAAGGAAAAACAGCCTGAAATTGCGGTGTTTAAGTGATTTGAATGTTTCCAATGCTGACTATACTAACACACATCAATAACTAATGTTTCCACCTTTTATGCGACCAGAGCCAATTGACCGGATTGGCGCGAATATCGGTTTCCAGCAATCGGGCATATGAGCTGAGAATGCTCGTTTCTATATCATTTGAACCCTCCATGCCTGATGGCTGCAATGCAACATTGGAAGTTACTTCTCTAGAAGCAGACAGGTCGGGTGTCACTATTGGAATAAACCGTACAGAATAATAACCCCTCTTCACTTTCCTGATAGAGATATAAACCACGGCGGCTTTGGTTGCCCTGGCCAGTTTAGCTCCACCGGTAAAGAAAGTGGTGGGCTGATGAAGGAATTCAAATATTGTTGCATTCTCCACTTTTGCAGGCGACTGGTCGCCGATGAAGATATAAAATGCCTTATTCTCTTTATTACTCAATATAAAGCGAGCTGCATTAGTCATGGGAAGAAGTTTCATTCCAAAGCGTCGCCTGATACTGGTCATTAGGCTTTCAGCCAATTTACTGCGAAGGGGTTTATAGAGAGTAAAGCATTGAAATGGGTAGAGTGAAGGGATGATGCTCATCCACTCCCAGTTTGCAATATGGCCTGTCAGGCCAATGATATTGCGATTATCCTTATAATATTGAATAATAAGCTCCGGATTTTCAACTTTAAAGCGGTTTCGCAGGTTATTGCGTGAAATGGAAATACTCTTCAGCACTTCAGTAAAGACATCAGCGAAGTGTTTATAAAACTTGTTAGTTATTGACTTAATCTCTTTGTATTTAAGCTCAGGAAATGAGCGGCTTAAGTTTTGAATAATGACATCTCTGCGATAATGTAACACACTTCGTAGAACAAAAGCAACGAAAGTTGAGATGGCATATAACCAACGCAGTGGCATGTAACTAATTAGCCGGGCGATAAAAAAAAGAAAGGAAGAGAGGATTTGTTTAATCATTCCTTTCACGTCAACCAATGGAAGATGAGTAATTTGGTTTGTGATCCGGAGGCGATTCGAACGCCTGACCCGCAGCTTAGAAGGCTGCTGCTCTATCCAGCTGAGCTACCGGACCTCTTATCATTCCATCAGCCGGTAAGTACAACCTGCTGTTGGAAAGGTGTGCAAAGGTACTAAAAAGTAATAATTAAACCATAGTCATGGAAAATTATCTGCAAATTAGTTAAATAGGCACTTTTTTTGCTATTTGTAAGTTACTTTTCGGCTTTTTGGAAATAAAATGGTAAATTGCACCAAGTTTTTTATAATTTAGCTATGGCATCTTGGTGCGCAAGTTAAGCAACCTCATGAAACAACTACTATTTACTGATTTTCAAAATAATTCACCAGGGAAAATCTACGATTGGAGTGGTAAATGTATCCTAATTGCAGAAGATACCGATTGTAGTTTCCTTTATCTGAAGACTATACTGAGGCATACCAATGCCGAAGTATTATGGGCATCTTCCGGACAAGAGGCAATAAATCTGGTAAGAGAGAAAAAGAATATTGATATTGTTCTTATGGATATCAATATGCCGGGTCTTAATGGGTTTGATGCTACCATGGCCATTCACAGCATTAATGAAGACCTGCCTGTTATTGCACAAACAGCCTATGTTTATGATAATGAGGTGGAGCTCTGCTATGCTTCGGGTTGTATTGACTATATTGCCAAGCCTATCGATAAACACGTACTCCTTGAGAAAATAGGCGCTTTTCTTGGTGCCGGTGTTTCTGCACAGGGCCTTTATATTCCGTAATAAAAAATATTCCTAAAAATTATCCTAATAATCACAAAATAAATTTGGTTATTAGGATTCCTTTTGTACTTTTGCACTCCCGTTTGGTGAGGTGGGTGAGTGGCTGAAACCAACAGTTTGCTAAACTGTCGTACTGGAAACGGTACCGGGGGTTCGAATCCCCCCTTCACCGCCAAGTGAAGAGGAGTTGATTGAAGATTTTTTCGGGGCGTAGCGCAGCCCGGCTAGCGCACCTGGTTTGGGACCAGGGGGTCGAAGGTTCGAATCCTTTCGCCCCGACTTTTAAAACTGAAAGTGCTGTTAATCGTTGATTACAGCACTTTTTTTATTGCCTTGGTTTCTCGTAATTATATTTGCTGATTTCTTTTTGAGTCGTGATACAAGCGGTGTTCCGGCCTTTGCTTCAACTATTAGACCCCATCAGTTGTTTAATGTCATTAAACCGATCAATAATGTCGTCAAGTTGCTTTTTTATATTGCTTCTTAATAGTCGTGTTAACCGGTCAATTGGCCGGCAAATTGAATTATCATGAAATTGTACTTTAGATGAAAGCTTTGTCAGATAATAAAGAAACCACTACCTGGTATTGCCCGATGCATTGCGAGGGTGATAAAGTTTACAATGAACCGGGAAGGTGCCCTGTATGTGGGATGTTTTTAGTGCCAACAGTTAAATCAACACATGCTTCCGCCGGCAAACACTCTTTTAATGAGCCTTCAGCCCTAACCATGGTTGCTGAGAAGCCGGCTGGTATAAAAGCTGATTCATCCGGGGAAATTCCCTCTAACCAGGTGAGGTATGCTTGTCCCATGCAGTGTGAGGATGATAAAACCTACAGAGATCCGGGCTCTTGTCCGGTATGTGGTATGTTTCTCATTCCTGCCAATGAAATTAAAATGCATGATGCAGTAAAAAAGAAGGAGGTGTATTATTGCCCTATGTTCTGCGAGGGAGATAAGACGTACGATGCTCCCGGCCGTTGTCCGGTATGCAATATGTTCCTGAAATCAGCTGCAGATCTTCCGGGAGGTATACCTGTCAGGAAGAAAGTTGCTTTATCACCTGATGCTGCTAAAGCCACAAAAAAAACTGCTACCGCTGCCTCATCATTCAAAGAGGTTAAGATGGGTGGGCCGCGTTATTATTGCCCTATGCATTGTGAAGGTGATAAAACCTACGACAAGCCCGGCGAATGTCCTGTTTGTGGGATGAATCTGGTTAAGGAGGAGGGTTTTACCCAATCAACCACCGTTTATACCTGTCCCATGCATCCCGAGATCAGGCGGGATGGCCCCGGCGATTGTCCTATTTGTGGTATGGATCTCGTGCCAATGACTGCCGGGCCGGAACAGGAAGAGGATACGGCATATATTAATATGAGACGCAAGTTTTGGATTGCGGTGGTACTGACAATTCCTGTGTTTTTTATAGGCATGTCGGAGATGATTCCTTTTTTAAAGGAGTTTGTAATGACCAACAGAGGCATATTGAATTGGGTATCCTTCGTTTTGACTACACCGGTTGTATTTTATTCGGGCTGGCAGTTCTTCAGGAGAGGATACAGCTCAGTGGTACGTCGATCGCCCAACATGTGGACTCTGATATCCATAGGAGTGGGTGCGGCCTATATTTTTAGTGTTGCAGCGCTTCTCATGCCCGCCATATTCCCCGATCAGTTTAAAGATATGCATGGAAATGTGCACTTGTACTTTGAATCGGCAGCCGTTATTCTGACGTTAGTGCTGCTGGGACAGGTACTGGAGCTCAGGGCCCATAATAAAACCAATACAGCCATCAAGTCGCTGTTGAACCTGGTTCCACCGATAGCAAGAATTATACGTGATGGTTCAGAAGAAGAAATTCCACTGGAGCATGTTATGGCAGGTGATTTATTGAGAGTGAAACCGGGTGAGAAGGTGCCTGTTGATGGTATTATCTCACAAGGTGAAGCAACCTTAGATGAGAGTATGATTACCGGCGAGGCCATGCCGGTTGAAAAGATGCAGGGCGATAAAGTTATTGGTGGTACCATAAACGGGCAGACCAGTTTTGTGCTGAAAGCCGAGAAAGTAGGCAAAGACACATTGCTGGCCAGGATCATAGAAATGGTCAATGAAGCCGGACGCTCCAGGGCACCTATACAACGAATAGCTGATACCATAGCCAAATACTTTGTACAGATAATTATTGCCATAGCCTTGACAACTTTCGCCATTTGGGCTGTCTGGGGACCTGAACCTTCACTGGTATATGCATTCGTGAATGCTGTTTCTGTGCTTATCATTGCCTGTCCCTGTGCACTTGGATTGGCAACGCCCATGTCAATAATGGTTGGTACCGGCAGAGGGGCACAGTCGGGCATTCTGGTTAAGGACGCCCGCGCAATGGAAGAGATGAATAAAATTGACACCCTCATTGTTGATAAAACGGGTACGCTTACTGAGGGAAAGCCAAGTCTTAAGGAGTTCAGGACTTTTGGCAGCATTTCAGCCGACCAAATACTACAGTTGGCTGCTTCGGTTGATGCACATAGCGAGCATCCGCTTGCTGAAGCCATTGTGAAGGGAGCTAAAGAGCAAAAGATCAGCCTGCTACCTATTGATAGTTTTATTTCGATCACCGGCAAAGGTGTAGAAGGGGTGGCTAACTCACAACAAATCAGATTGGGTAATGCAAAGCTTTTAAAGGACTCAGGGGCCGAACTGACCGACAGTGACCGGTTGACAGTAGAGCACCTTCAACGGGCAGGCCAGACCGTGATGTACCTGCTGGTGGATAATAAGATTGAAGGCATGGTGAGTGTGGCCGACAAGATAAAAAGTACTTCCAGACGTGCATTGGAACAACTGCACGATATGGGGGTCAGGGTAATTATGCTTACGGGCGATAATGAACTATCAGCCAAGGCTGTTGCCGATGAATTGAATATTAAGGACTTTAAGGCTGAATGCCTGCCTGACGATAAATTCAACAAGATTAAAGAGCTGCAACAGAATGGCAGCATGGTAGCAATGGCAGGTGATGGTATCAATGATGCACCGGCACTTGCACAGGCCAATATTGGAATAGCTATGGGCACAGGAACCGACATAGCTATGCAGACTGCCGAGATTACATTGGTTAAAGGCGACTTGAATGGAATTGCCAGAGCTAAAAAGTTAAGCCACGAAGTAATGAAAAATATAAAGCAGAACCTGTTCTTTGCTTTTATTTACAATGTGCTGGGTGTACCTGTTGCGGCAGGCATATTATTCCCATTCTTTGGAATTCTGCTCAGCCCGATGATTGCAGCCGTCGCCATGAGTTTTAGTTCAGTATCTGTAATAGGTAATGCCCTCAGACTTAGGAGCAAATGAAATTATATATACCTTTGCTGCCGCAAATTAAGGAGCACAAAAGTGAGATTGGATTTTAATAACACAGGTTTATCTTGAAAATAAAGAGAGTTCAGCTTAAATACAGGATAGGCTTTTTGATACTTGTTTTACTGACAGCACTATATTTTCTGCTGAAAACATCACTGCCTCAATACTCAGGCAGGGTACCGATGTTGGGGATTTATCTTCTTTTAGAATACCTCGTTTTTAATTTTATCAGGGATGCCAGGCCATTGCTTACCAAGCGATTCAAGGGTTTTTTAATAGTGATGTGGTGGCTGCCTGTGTTGCTGATGGCGGTTTTCTTGATCTCCGCTTCTTATGTTCCCTTACAGGAATGGAACAAATATCTGAAAATATACCTGCCGGGGGTCGGTATCATGGCACTTATAGCCAAAACGGTATTATTTGTTTTTTTGATTATACCCTTGCTTCTTGAGTTGGTCAGGAAGTTATTCAAATGGAAGGCTTCGCCTTCAAGCACTTATTTATACATTGTAAAGTTTTTAAAAAGAATGGCAATTATATTGGGAAGTTTAGCTTTTTTCGGTTTGTTTATCGGAAGTATTCATTGGGTATCCAAGTTTAAAACGCGTGAGGTGGATGTTAGCATAGATGGCCTGCCCGAATCATTACAAGGACTGCGAATTGTGCAGTTGTCTGACATCCATTTGGGTAGTTGGGCAAATAAGGCTCCTATGGAGAAGGCCGTGGCCATTGTAAATGACTTAAAGCCTGATCTGGTACTTTTTACCGGAGATATGGTCAACTACAGCTCCAATGAAACAGAGGGTTATGAGACTATTCTCAGTAAAGTGAAGGCTAAGATGGGAGTGTATGCAATATTAGGTAATCATGATTATGGCGATTATGTGCCATGGCCCGATGAGGAGGCTAAGGCTAATGATCTGAAGAAGCTGGAGGCTTTCTATGAAAAAATAGGATGGAAGCTGATGCGAAATGAGCATACAGTGATTAACATTGATGGTGGCTCCATTTTGTTGGCAGGTGTGGAAAACTGGAGTGACATTGCCAGATTCCACAGGTATGGCGATATGAGGCTTACTATGAAAGATGCTCCATCTGCTGATGTCAGTATATTAATGTCGCATGATCCAACCCATTGGGAGGCAGAGGTTGTAAAGAAATACCCGCAGTTTGATTTAACGCTTTCAGGTCATACACACGGCATGCAAATGGGATTTCAGGGATTTGGCATAAAATGGAGCCCCTCACAGTACGTTTTCAAAAACTGGGGAGGCATGTACAAGAAAGAGTTGGCCAATAAACACATTTCACGCTTGTACGTGAACCTGGGACTGGGGCATATAGCTTATCCGGGCAGAGTAGGCATACTGCCTGAAATCACCCTGATTACTCTTACTGATTAAATCTAATATCAGGAATAATTTGAATTTCTGATACCGGAAATTAATACCAGTAACTGATCAGATTTTAAACCAATTATTAACGCGGTCAGTTATAGCGCAGTTATCACGGAAGTGCTTAAACTCGTTGGTATGCTTATTGTACACATAGTCTTTCTCCCACTCCTTGTGATTTTTCTGAATTTCCTTCAATGCATGGATGACAGAATGCAGTTCATTATCCGTCATGGTAGGATGCAGTGACAGCCTGACCCAGCCCGGTTTCTTTGAAAGATCGCCGTGATTGATGAGCTCCGTTATTTGTTTAGAATATTCATAGCTAACATCTAGCAGATAGTGGCCATAGGTGCCGGCACAGGCACAACCGCCCCTTACCTGCACTCCAAACCGGTCACTCAGTAGTTTTACCACCAGGTTATAATGGATATTCTCGAAATAGAATGAAATCACACCCAGACGGTCTTTTTGCTCCGGGGCGAGTATATGCAGTTCATCAATGGAATTTAATCCTTTAAAGGCAATTTCAAGCAGTTCATGCTCTCTCATCCTCATATTGGTGACACCCATACGCTCCTTTAATTCAATGCAGAGAGCACTTCTGATAGCTTGCATGAAACCGGGGGTTCCGCCATCCTCCCTCACTTCAATATCGTCAACGTATTTGAATTCACCCCATGGATTTGTCCAGTCGACGGTGCCACCGCCCGGTTGATCGGGTGTTTGGTTATGGTACATAGCCCTATTAAAGACCAACACACCTGAAGAGCCCGGCCCACCCAGGAACTTATGTGGTGAGAACATAATAGCATCTAAATGTTCCATTGGATCTTCAGGATGCATATTTATCTCTTCATAAGGTGCAGAAGCTGCGAAGTCAATGAAACAGTATCCTCCGTACTCATGCATTATCTTAGCCAGCGTGTGGTAGGGCGTTCTTACCCCTGTAACGTTTGAACAGGCAGTGAAAGCGCCATACTTTACCGGCCTGTCCTTGTATATTTCCAGCTGTCTGCGTAATTCTTCGGGATCTACCAGGAGATCCTTATCAGGCTGCAGTACGACAACATCACTAATCGTCTCAAACCACGAAGTATGGTTTGAATGATGTTCCATGTGAGTGACAAAGACCACAGGTCTGACTTTATCCTTAAAACATTTATTGTCAGTTAACTGTCCGCATATTTTCAAGCCCAGCATTCTCTGGAATTTAACAATAACTCCGGTCATGCCGAAACCTGCCGTAATAATCAAATCATCCGGCCCGGCGTTCACATGACGTTTTATGATATTGTGTGCCTGATGATAAGCACGGGTCATGGAGGTGCCGGTTTCACTTGTTTCGGTATGCGTATTGCCGATGAATGGCCCTATTTCGTTTGTAAGCCTGTTTTCAATTGGCTCATATAGTCGTCCGCTTGCAATCCAATCTGCATAAATCAATTTCTGCTCACCATAAGGTGTGATGTAACGCAGATTAGAACCAATAGTATTCTGTCTGAAAATTTCGAAGTACTTTTCCATATTCCCGTGCTAAAGCGAGCGCAAATTTGCGAAAATTAATCCAAACTCCAAGAAGGTTAATGGGAAGATAACGAACTATTGTGAAAAAAAATCACTCCTTAATGCCTTGAATGTCACCTTGTGATATCTGCATACTGGAAATTTCAAGATTTCCGCCCTCTGAATACAGGCTGATCCAGTTGTTGTCTTTCCTGTACCACATATCCTGAGCGCTGATTCTGAGCAGGTAATCAACTATTTCATCGCTTTCAATGGTCTTAAGAACAATACCCCCGCTTTTCTGGGAATCCTTGCCGAAGTTGATGAATACTTTGGGTGGTTTCTCTGAAGTTTTCCTTGCTTTAATGACTATATAATTGTTTTTACGCAAACGCATCTCAATGGTATTGAACCTGTATTTCTGCTCTGTAGTGTCGGGCAACTGAATAGTGTCGGTTATCAAATTCGTAATGGCGTTATCCTCCATCAGCTTTCTGATCTTTCCAATCATGAGCGAAGGGTAGGGCTCCTCAGGACGAGTTGCAATGGCTTTTTCAAACTCTTCGATCGCTTTGTCGAAAACGTTCGACTGGTAGGCGAGATCACCGGCATTAACGAATTTATGATAGACTTCTAGGTTGTTGCGCAAGCGTTCCAGTAGTATATTCTTGATCAGCAGCAGTCGGTCCTTGGGTAAGTCCTCCATAGGTTTCAGCTCTGTAGCCACCTCATAGAATTTCTGAGCAGAAGTGAAGTCCTGCTGGGCATACAGTTGATTCCCCTTGTCAATCGCATCATAATACTCCTGATCAATCTTTGACCGTTGCTCAAGTTCCAGCTGCTGTGCCTTTTCCTCTTCAATTCTCGCCAACTCAGCCAGACGAGCCTCTTCCTTTTGCTTCTCTGCCAACTCCTGCGCTGCAATCTCCGCCAGGCGGGCTTCTTCCTTTTGTTTTTCAGCCAATGCCAAGGCTTCTTGTTCAGCAATTTCGGATAGTCGAGCCTCTTCCTTTTGTTTTTCAGCCAGTGCAATAGCTTCATTTGCAGCCTTAATGGAATCCTGCCGCTGCAGTTCAGCCTTCTCCTGCAGTGCCAATGCTGCAAGGCAAGCTTCTTCTTTCTGCTTTTCTGCCAGTTCCTGCGCGGCAATCTCAGCTAGTCGAGCCTCTTCCTTCTGTTTCTCCGCCAGTTCTTTTGCTGCTATTTCTGCTTTAAGAGCAGCCTCCTGTTCGGCCAGCAGTTTATTTATATGATCAATTTTCTGTTTAGGATATGCCTCACCGGGTTTGAGTGTACCGGCCAATTGATAGGATTGCAAGGCTTCGTTCAATCGTTTTTCCTTAAGGTGCTGATCGCCCAATGATATGGCAGAATTGTAATTTTCATTGATCTCCTTTTCTTGTTGGGCAGCATTGAGTGCTTGTGTCTGAATAGATTCCTGTACCCGTTCCATCATATTTTTTGGGTAGCTCTCTGTCGGTTTGAGCTTTGAAGCCTGTTCATACTTTGCTTTTGCCAGTGCAAAGTTCCTGTCCATATAAGCTTCATCACCTTCAGAGACCACCTTGTTATACGAATCATCCAACGCTTTCTGTTTGGCAAGGATATTTTCAATCTCCTTTATTTTAGCAGCAGGGTAGGACTCACCGGTATTTAATTGCCCGGCAAGTTGATATTTCTCAGTGGCAGCATTATAATTCTTTTCGAGCAGCAGTTTATCGGCGGCCTGAATGAGTGTAGCATATTCTTTTAGAAGCTGTTCTCTATCGGTAGCCAGTTTTGCAGCATTGGTTGCCTTTTCCCTGGCACTGCGATCTTCAGGTTTAATGATTAAAGCAGCAGCGTATTGATCTTTTGCAGCAGCATAATTACCCGAAGCCATTAACTGATCACCTTTAGAAATAGCGGCGTTGAAATCAGCTTCATCCTTAGGATCGATATAGAATTTTCTGATTTGAGCCAATTTATCTTTCGGAAATTTAGCCTGGGGATCAATACTTAGTGCCTTCTGGTATTCGGCTTTAGCCTTTGCATAATCTTTTGCCTGCAAAAACTCCTCACCACGGGTGATGGCTTCTTCAAACTGCTGAAGTTTTAGTTTGTCGGTCGTTTGCCCGATTGATTGGCCGGCACATGTAATGAGAAGGACTAGTATTAGAAGTACTCGTGTGTAATTGAAATATGTCATGTTTAATTCACTTGCTGAAGAAAATATTAACGCTCAAAAAATCAGATTATTGGACAACAGTAAGTTCATGATCAAAAATATAGCCATCACGCATAAATATCCTTCTATCGGCCATTTCGGCAAGTTCTTCATTGTGGGTTACTATCAAAATGGTTTGGTTAAGCACCTGTCGTAAATCGAAAAACAGTTGATGCAACTGCTTGGCATTAACCGAGTCAAGGTTGCCTGATGGCTCATCGGCCATAATAACGGCAGGGTCGTTTATCAAAGCCCGCGCAATGGCAACACGTTGCTGTTCACCACCTGACAATTCAGAAGGTTTATGATCCATTCTGTCCTTTAATTTAAGCAAATCAAGCAACTCCATAGCCTTTGTCCTTGCAGCTTTAGTGCTCTTCCCTGCAATGAAAGCTGGAATGCAGATATTCTCTATGGCTGTGAATTCAGGCAACAGGTGATGGAACTGGAACACAAAGCCAATCTTCCTGTTCCTGAAATCTGAAAGCCGTTTATCATCAAGCTTGCCTACGTCAATTCCATCAACTACAATATTTCCGGCATCAGCTTTGTCCAGTGTGCTGAGTATATGCAATAAGGTTGATTTGCCGGCACCTGATGCTCCGGTAATGGACACTATTTCACCTTTGTCAATGTTGAGAGAAACGCCTTTCAGAACCTCTAAAGAACCATACGATTTATAAATACCTGATGCTGCTATCATAAATTTACTACAGATTTTAGGCAAAGTTAACTAATTCTGACATCTAAGGTATGAAACTCTGTTGGTTATAAATCAATAACCCTGTAATGTCAACAACTATTGACATTACAGGGTTATTCCGCTACAGTATTAATCGGCAAAAGCCAATACTGTTATGTGGAAGGCTGGTCGAGTATGAAATCTTCTTCTCTTACCTCCAGCATTAAATCAGCATCAACAAGTTCAACAAGCCATTTGTAATGGCGTTTTACTATGAGCCTTATTTTTGTCAGTCCCATTATTGGGAAAATTAGCCTGGCAGTCATGCGTTAGTTAGATTAAGTTATGAGCAATTTATTTTCTTGGGTTTATTTCTTCAAATAGTTGTTAATCCATACTTTTTAGATGCGTATTCACTCAAAAAGTTGCACTTATTCAGATATCTGCATATAAATAATCAGAAATCTGCATATAAATTGTCAGAAACCTGCATATTGTTTATCAGAAACCTGCAAATAAATTGTCAGAAACCTGCAAATTGTTTATCAGAAATCTGCAAACAGATTATTAGAAACCTGTTTAAAATAATTTACAACAGATCAAATTACAATTATCCGCGTGTTTATAAAGAACTTCTCAAAAATGTTTTTGAGAGATTTTGCATTATCCGGGTTTCTCCGTTATACTCGTTCTCTTTCCTGATTTTTTGGAGTGTAGGATCAATAAAGTGAAGTACAACGCGGCCATCGGCCGTTACTCTGAATTTCACTTGTGATTGGTTGGTTTTTACAACCCTTTTCTGCTTGACATTTGTGCTGTTCATAATTAGATGAATTAAATTTTTAATTTCATTCAGACTTCTGAAGCCATAACCAATATGTACACCGGACAAGCAGGCGAGCCACACATCCGGTTAACTGGTTTGTTTAGATTTTTGGCTGATTTTAATCATAAATGTTTTACAAAGATGTAAGTTGTTAAATTTCCGATTGTTATATAATAGTCATATTTCTTTTCATCAATCGCACATTGGTAATCAAAGCATTATGTTATAGATAGATAAAGTATGGTAGATCATGCAACTTCATATACTTCACATATTGCTGTGTATATATATTAATAACAATCCGGGCACAATGTAATGCCTGTAAGTACCATTTTTCATCAGAATATTTTCAGAAATCAAACTACGCTAAGCTGAAGTCGTTTAAGTAAGTTAATATCAGCACATTACCTTAGAATAGTGCTTCTGTGAAATCTTTTTGTCAGCCATTTTTCCGGTAGTTCTATATTAATAGGTAAATATCAGTTAATCAGCAATATACAGCATATTTTTCTGAAGAAAAATCAGCACATTTATTTTTTACTATAACCCGCTGAGCCATATAAATTTATGAGGGTTTTTAACGATTTTGACCTCCTGAGAATTGAATATAAATCTCCTTGCTGCACAATTCCCATGACAATGAAAATATAAATGAATAATGATGTAACATTTCATGAAAATCGTGTAACAGACTTTTTCCTATTCATACCCACTTTTGCGATGTAAATATTTAATTCTGTTTAAGCACTAGGATTACCAATTTACTAATCTATAAACACTAATAATTAAAGTCATGGAATTCAGCAACAAGTTGATAAGTCTGCACGATCATTTATTCTATTTTGCCTATACCCTTACCAATGATAAGGAAGAAGCAAAGGACCTCATTCAGGATACCTACCTAAAGGCACTAACACATCGTGATAAGTTTGAAGATCAGACTAACCTAAAGGCATGGACTTTTACCATTATGAAGAATACCTTTATTAATAATTACCGTCGTAACAAGAAAGCTAACACTATAGTTGATAACTCTGAGGATCTGTATTATCTGAATATCCCCAAAAAGTCAGATTTCGGATCACCTGAATCAGAGATATCCACCAAGGAGATAAAGGCCGGTATATCACGTCTGGAAAAGGATCAACGGATGCCTTTTGAGATGCATGCTGCCGGTTATAAGTATAAAGAGATAGCTGAAAACCTGAATCTTTCCATTGGAACTGTCAAGAGCCGGATTTTCTTTACCAGGAAAAAATTAATGGAATCATTGAAGGAGTTTCAATCGTAAATATTCAAATGGTCTCAAAATGACCAGCCTCATGAATAGAATTGCAGATATTCCAGTGGTCTCAAAATGACCTTTGTTGTTATAAGAATCATAACTATTTTAAGTGAAAAATCTAAATGAAAAATCGAGGTGTTAATTCCTCGATTTTTATTTTTATCAGTCTGATACCTGAAATGAGAAACCGGAATGCGAAAACGGAATGAGAAAACGGAATGAGAAACCGGAAAGGCTGACAAGTCCTTAATTATTACTCCCCTGCAGGTTTCTAAAGTCGACATTTTCGCCGTAAGGATTTGAATGCCATTTAGCGACAGTTTCAACATTTTCAATGGAAGTTGTCAACACGATGGTAGATTCCTGCTGACAGTCAATAATATAGTATCCCTTTTCTGTTACTGTCAGGTCATGTCCGGCTGATAATTCAACATCCCGGTATTTGTTCTTGAATCTAATTCTGCCATCCAAAACCTGAAGGATTACTGACCGGTCAATTTGAGTGGATTCAAACTCTGACCCTTCTGGCAGAACAATAACCAGAACATTGCTGTTGTCATCCCTGGTCAGCACCCTGTAACCTAATTCACCGCTGCGGTAAGCAAAGCCTTTATGGATGCTTTTTATGGCTTCATCAATTTTTTGTTGGTTGTTATATAATTCATTAAATTTTTCCATATTTGCAAATATGCATATAGGTGTTGATATTCGCTTTACACGAATCATGCAATTTGTTACAACTTTCACATTATACATGTGGAAAAAAATGAGAGTTTTTTGAACTGAATTCCGGGAATATTGTTCTAGAGAGTGATTTAAAATTTACCAACCAAACTTATAAAAATGAACCTACACGAGTATCAAGCGAAGGAAATACTTAAATCCTTCAACGTATTGGTTCCAATGGGATTAGTGGCAAACAACCCGGAGGAGGCAATTGACGCAGCCAAAGAGATCAACAGAGAAACAGGCTCAGAGTATTTTGCCGTAAAAGCGCAGATTCATGCAGGTGGCCGTGGAAAAGGAGGGGGTGTGAAGATTGCAAAATCTATTAATGAGGTAGGTTTGCTTGCATCGCAGATTATTGGTATGAAGCTGATAACACCTCAAACATCGGCCGAAGGGAAGTTGGTAAACAAAGTGCTGATAGAACAGAATATTTATTATCCCGGTCCCAATGAGACCAGGGAATACTATTTGAGTGTGTTGCTTAACCGTGCATCAGGAAAAGTGATGTTTATGTATTCCACCGAAGGGGGGATGGATATTGAGGCGGTGGCAGAGAAGACACCACATCTGATTTTCGTTGAGGAGGTTGATCCCAAGACCGGATTACTTGATTTTCAGTGTCGTAAGATTGCCTATAATCTGAAACTGTCAGGTGAAGCCTTTAAGCAGATGGTTGTATTTGCCAAGAATATTTACAAGGCATATATGAGCATTGATGCTTCGATGATCGAGATAAATCCGCTATTTAAGGCTGCCGATGATAAGATATATGCGGCAGATTGCAAGATGAGGCTTGATGATAATGCTTTGTTCCGTCACCGTGATTATGCTGATTTGCGAGATCTTACAGAAGAAGACCCTGCAGAAGTTGAAGCAGGTCGTTACAATTTAAACTACGTGAAGTTGAGCGGTAATGTTGGTTGTATGGTTAATGGCGCCGGTCTGGCTATGGCTACCATGGATATTATCAAATTATCAGGAGGTGAGCCTGCCAATTTCCTGGATGTTGGTGGAACGGCAAATGCTGAAAGGGTGGAACAAGCTTTCAGAATTATACTGAAGGATTCTAATGTAAAGGTGATACTGGTCAATATATTCGGAGGAATTGTGAGGTGCGACCGGGTAGCACAGGGTATTGTGGATGCCTATAATAACATTGGAAACATTCATATTCCTATCATAGTTCGCTTACAAGGCACCAATGCAGAAGAGGCAAAAGTGCTGATTGAGAACTCAGGTTTAAAGGTCTATTCTGCTACATTATTGCAGGAAGCTGCTTCACTGGTTACCGAGGTATTGAAGCAATAGTAAGAAGTTTAAGTTTGGCAGAACATACAGTTGCATTCTTTTTTACTGTTTGCCATTAAAAACCGGAAGAGGCTGTCGATAATGACAGCCTCTTCCGCAACATCACACTAGTAGTTCTTGCGTTTATTTAGAATATTCAGCTACGATGTCCTTAACACTGTCAGGTGATAGACGGCCATATACCTTATCACCAACTAGTACAACAGGAGCAAGTCCACAAGCACCCACACAACGCAGGCAGGCAAGTGAGAATTTTCCATCATTGGTAGTTTCGCCGACAGCGATATTCAGAACGCGTTTGAATTCTTCTATTATTTTCTCAGCTCCTCTGACATAGCAGGCAGTACCCAGGCAAATTGAAATGGGGTGTTCACCTTTCGGGAGCATGGTAAAGAATGAATAGAATGACACAACTCCGTAAACATGAGCCACTGAGATATTTAGTTCTTTAGCTATTATTTCCTGAACTTCGGCAGGAAGGTAGCCAAAAATACCCTGGGCTTTGTGGAGTACGTTGATCAATTCACCCTTCTCATTATTGAATGATTTACAAACATCCTTGAGTTCATCAATTTTGTCTGCGGATAATTTTATAGTTGCCATGATCTTATTTCTTTAAATTGTTTCAAATATAAAACTTATTCTACAACACTAATTTCCTTACTCTTATCAAAATAATGAGTATGAAGCAGGTGATGTGACAATTCACCACAAGGTTTACCCAGGAACTCCTTATAGAGTTGGATAATGTAGGGATTTTCGTGTGATTTACGAATAGTTTTAGAAGCATCTTCAGCATAGATTGCTTTTTGGCGGGCTTTAATGATGGATGAATCGCCATGATGCAATGGCTGGCCACCACCACCGATACAACCACCCGGACAAGCCATAATTTCAATGGCATGGAATTCTGATTTGCCGGCTTTGATGTCTTCCAGAAGCTTACGGGCATTACCTAAACCGTGTGCAATGCCTATTCGTATTGGCAGTCCATCAAAATCAATGGTTGCTTCACGTATAAACTCCATACCGCGAAGTTCTTCGAAGTCAATTTTCTGAAGTTTCTTACCTGTCTGTACCTCATAAGCGGTTCTTACAGCAGCTTCAATAACACCACCGGTAGTTCCGAATATTACGGCTGCACCTGTTGATTCACCAAGAGGATGATCAAAATCTTCTTCAGGAAGTTCATTAAAGCTAATATTCAATTGCTTGATAAGGTGAGCCAACTCTCTGGTTGAAATTGAGTAGTCAACATCAGGATTACCATTGGTTTTAAACTCATCTCTCTGGCATTCAAATTTCTTTGCCAGACAAGGCATTACAGAAACCACTACCAGGTTTTCACGTTTAACATTAAGCTTTTCAGCGAAATATGTTTTGGCTATGGCGCCGAACATCTGCTGTGGACTTCTTGCTGTTGAAGGGATGTCACGCATTTCAGGGAACTGGTGTTCAAAGAAGTTCACCCAACCCGGGCAGCATGAAGTAAGGATTGGCAGAGCTACACTCTTATCGCCATTAAGATGACGGTTCAGCCTGTCAAGTAATTCAGTACCTTCTTCCATGATGGTAAGGTCGGCAGCAAAGTCTGTATCAAAAACATAGTTGAAGCCCAAACGGCGAAGGGCAGCAGCCATTTTACCGGTAACCAATGTGCCCGGCTCAAGTCCGAATTCTTCACCCAATGCAGCGCGTACTGCAGGAGCAGTTTGTACAATTACCGTTTTATCAGGATCTGCCAAAGCACGGATTACGGCATTGGTATGATCAACCTCTGTTAATGCACCGGTAGGACAAACAGCAACACACTGTCCGCAATAAGTACAAACACTATGGTCGAGATTCATTTCAAAAGCCGGAGCCACAACTGACATGAATCCGCGGTTTACTGCTGAGAGTACGCCAACTGTTTGTACTTCATTACACATCATTTCGCAGCGGCGACACATGATACATTTGTCAACATCACGGATGATAGCCGGTGATGTATCTTCCCTGTAGGTAGATTTCTCACCTTCAAAATGTATTTCACGAACACCGAATTCCTGCGCCATTGACTGCAATTCACAATTACCGTTCTTTGAACAGATAAGGCAGTCGGTAGGGTGGTCAGAGAGGATAAGTTCCAGCACGGTCTTACGGGCATTCAGAACTCTGATGTTATGAGTGTTAACAACCATCCCGTCCATACATTCAGTAACGCATGCCGGTGCAAGGTTTTTTCTGCCTGCCACTTCAACAACGCATATACGGCAACCGGCGGGTTTATTTTCTATGTTTAGATCGTGCAAATGGAGGTGGCACAGAGTAGGGATATGAATACCGAACTTTTTAGCAGCCTGAAGGATAGTGGTTCCTTTTTCAACCTCAACGATCTTATTGTCAATATTTATTTTGATAGTTTCCATTATCGTCTGAAATTATTTAATTACCACAGCATTGAATTTACATTTTTCTAGGCAGGCACCACACTTGATGCAAACTTCCTGATTGATGGTATGTATACCTTTGCGTTCACCTGAAATGGCGTTAACAGGGCAGTTACGGGCACATGCAGTACAACCAACACAATTGTCAGGAATGATTGTATATTGCATTAACGCTTTACATTGGCCTGCACGGCATTTCTTTTCGGTAACATGCTCAACATATTCATCAAGGAAATTATCAATAGTTGATAATACAGGATTTGGTGAAGTCTGACCTAAACCACACAATGCGGTGTCCTTGATAACCTTGCTCAGGTTCTTCAGGCGGTCAATGTCTTCCATGGTACCATTACCCTTTGTGAGTTTATCAAGTATTTCATGCAGACGTTTGTTGCCAATACGACAAGGAGTACATTTACCGCATGATTCCTCAACTGTAAACTCAAGGTAGAACTTGGCTACAGAAACCATACAATCATCTTCATCCATAACGATCATACCACCTGAGCCCATCATAGAGCCACTTGCAATTAGGTTGTCGTAATCTATAGGTGTGTCAAGATGTTTCTCAGTAAGACATCCGCCTGAAGGGCCACCGGTTTGAACGGCTTTAAATTTCTTGCCGTTTCTGATACCGCCGCCAATTTCATAAATAACTTCGCGTAGGGTGGTACCCATTGGAACTTCAATCAAACCAACGTTATTGATTTTACCTGCTAAGGCAAATACCTTGGTTCCCTTTGATTTCTCAGAACCAATAGCGCTATACCATTCAGCACCTTTATTGATGATAACCGGAACATTGGCAAATGTTTCAACATTATTTACATTGGTAGGTTTTTCAAAATACCCTGAAACGGATGGGAACGGAGGTTTCATGGTTGGTTCACCACGTTTACCTTCCATTGAATGAATAAGGGCAGTTTCCTCACCGCAAACAAAGGCGCCGGCACCGTACCTGAGTTCAATATCAAAATTGAAACCGGTACCTAAAATTCCATTGCCAAGAAGTCCGTATTCACGAGCCTGTTTGATTGCAATTTTCAAACGATCAATAGCTAAGGGATACTCAGCCCTGATATAAACCAATCCATTTGAAGCACCAATACAATATCCGCATATAGCCATGGCTTCAATTACTGAATGGGGGTCACCTTCCAGGATTGAGCGGTCCATGAATGCACCGGGGTCTCCTTCGTCGGCATTACAAACAACATATTTAATGTCACTTACTGATTTGCTGGTAATCTCCCATTTTAAACCGGTAGGGAAACCTCCTCCGCCACGGCCTCTTAAGCCTGACTTCTTCATTAGCTCAATAACCTGCTGAGGAGTCATTTCAGTCAAACACTTGGCAAGTGCCTCATATCCATCACGTGAAATATACTCATCAATGTTCTCAGGGTCAATGAAACCGCAGTTTCTTAAAGCAATTCTAAGCTGTTTCTTGTAAAAGCCCATGTGCTTTGAATCAGAAACGTGCTCTTTGCTTTCAGGATTCAGATAAAGTAAGCGGTTTACTTTACGTCCTTTAATAATGTGTTCTTCAATGATTTCACGGGCATCATCAGGAGTTACCTGAGTATAGAAAGTATTGTCGGGCATAACCTTTACAATAGGCCCTTTTTCACAAAAACCGAAGCAACCGGTTGCTATGACCTGTACTTCACTATCAAGGCCTTTATCGGCAATGATTGTTTTCAGAGTGTCGAGTAATCGTTCGCTTTCAGAAGCATGACAAGCAGTGCCACCGCAAACCAGAAGATGCATTTTATATTTTGCCATCACTGTTCCTCCCCTTATTTTTGAATGGTTTCATAATTAACAGGTATGATACCATCAACCAGTTCACCATTTTTGATGTACTTTTCAATGATACTGTCAGCTTTGTTTATGTCAACATAGCCATAAACAACAGGTGCCTGACCCGGCAGGGTTATTTCAACTGTAGGTTCTGCGAAACAGTAACCCATGCAGCCTGTTTGTGTAACGACGGCCTGGATATTTCTCTTATCCAGTTCTTCAATGAAGAATTCCATCACTTGTTTAGCTCCTGAAGCAATTCCGCATGTTGCCATTGCAACTCTGATCTGTACGAGGCTTTCAGGGTTATTGCTATTCTCCCTCAAGCTCATTTTTCCCTGCAGATTTTCCTTGATTCTGCGAAGGTCAGCCAGTGATTTTACTTGTGTCATGATGTTTTAATTATCTGTGTTTGTTTGTAAGTATTATCTAGAGATTCCAATCATCTGGAGATTCTCATTTATCATTTCTTTCAAAAACTTAATAACTGACGGTTCACTGATTGATATGCCATCCAGTGTTTCCAATATTTCAGTTGTGTCAAAATTGTACTCGCCACTGTTTGTAACATGATGATAATGAATGGTTACGTTAGGATTTGCTGCACATAAAAGTACAACAGTTCCTGCAATATCCCCAATGGGAAGACGGTCAGGATGCATAAAAATAAATTCTGCCTTTACTTTAGTTCCTTTGCCTTCTTCACTGTCAATGGTGAATTGCCCACCGGTACGTTCCGCATTCTGTTTAAGTAAAGGAATGCCCAGGCCAATTTTACGAGTAGTACGAGTGGTTACATAGGGATCTGTAACAGTTGAGACAAATTCCCGGGACATTCCAATACCATCATCTTTAATATTTATTACATAACTATCTTCATCCATGTTCTCTATGATCTCAATGGTAATCATAGTAGCTTTGGCTGACAGGGAATTCTGGACTATATCCATTATATGCATTGAAAGATCTTTCATTGGCTGATTACCTTTCTGCCCGACAGGCCGTTTAATGCAAGAATAAATTCATTGAACTCCGGCGATTCCATATACAGTTGGGTGAACTGCTCTCCAATCTGTTCCGGCATATGGGCATCAGAGTTCCTTATAATTACCGTGTCACTCTTTAATCTGTTCTGACTGATGAATGTGGCTGTCTCCATATGCCGGGAGAGCTCAAATGCATCAGCTTTCAATGAAGGCGGCACAAATCCCAGCTGACTAATCAAACTGTTTTTCGACTTGTTGACATGGGCCGGAATGAATATCCCATTCAGCTGATGGACTATCTGTTCCACTTTATCAATGCCAATCTGTAATGCCGATATTAATAATCTCTCCTCCTCGTATACAATATTCTCATTTTCATCAATTACCACCTGATAACCAAATAATGCAGTGTCATTCTTTATGGCGGGCAAATATTGGTCAATATGTGCCTGGAACAGTGATAGCTCATTTAATGAGCTGAAAAATGCCAGACAATGTATTTCTTCTTTGGTGGTCACTTCCACTCCTGGGTAGACCATCAGTCCCACTTTAGAGGCTTCCCTGATCACGATTTCACACTGACGTGTTGAATTATGGTCAGTTACCCCAATAATATCAAGATGCTGTTCCAAAGCTTTGCGAACAATATTCACCGGGCTCATCTCGAGGCTTGCGCAGGGAGATAAGATGGTGTGAATATGGAGGTCAGCTTTAAAAACGTTCATTTTACCGGGTGTTTGCCTTATAATGTCTTTATAATCAGTGGTTATTAATCAAATTGAAAACTTTACCTGATATGGTGAAGGTTGCTTCATTGGTAACCAAAACAGGAATACCTTCCTCGTTGCTTTGGCTTATCATGTCATCTTCAGGCTGTTGGTTGTTTACTACAATTACAGCTGCAAGGTCTTTCAGTGATGCAATAGCCATCACATTCTTATGTGTCTGCAGAGTGATCCAGATATTGCCGTTTTCAGCATTGGCAATAACATCACTCATAAGATCGGATGTATAACCTCCGGATATCATGTTTGATAGGCCGGATGCTCCGCTAACTACTTTCAGGTTAAGCTGTTCAGCTATTTCTTTTACGTTCATGGTTATATTTTCCTATATTTATTGGTCTTTTCAAATCCCCATATTTTTCTCAACATCCTGTTGCCCTCTTCCGGTGTCATTTCACCTTTTTGTTCCAGGGCTCTCTGTATAAATATACATTGCTTCAGGTCGGCATCACCCAAAACAATATCCTGAGCCAAAGCCTGACAGCTTGGTGCCCCGCAAACACTGCAATCAATCATGGGGAGCACCTTGAGAATCTGATTCACCTTGTCCATTTTCCGCATGGCCTCAGCCATATCCTCATCCAGTTTCAGAATGGAACGGGGACTTACCGATTCTATGCCCATTTGGGATTTCAGGTAATCTTTCCGTGTAGTGATATTCCTGAATCCATTAGGATAATCTGTAACTTTATCAGCACTGACTGATGAATAGGTGTGATTCCTTAGCCTTTCAACAGTGAGGAATCTATTTCCGGGAGTAAGCACCCCACCGGCACAACTCTCATCACAGGC
>CALCQV010000166.1 GCA_937894795.1 uncultured Bacteroidales bacterium | reverse complement strand
GTTAAGAATGAAAGAAGTGTTACAGACTATACAGAGCTGGAGGAACCCTTATTAAAAGCAAACAAGCAGGCAGTCGAAGCTGAGCAGGTACAAATTAATAACTTTATAAAACGTTATAAATGGCAGATGCAAGAAACCGGTTCAGGCTTACGCTATGCAATTTATAAAAAGGGTGGTGGTTCCATTGCCAAACCAGGTAACATTGCCATCATGAATTATTCTGTGATGCTGATTACCGGAGAAGAAATTTATTCATCTGATAAAGATGGACGCAAAGAATTTCTTATTGGTAAGGGTGGTGTTGAAAGTGGCCTTGAAGAAGGAATATTATTATTGCATGTAGGTGACCGTGCAAAATTTATCATACCTTCGCACCTTGGTTTTGGGCTATTGGGAGATCAAAATAAAGTCCCACCAAAATCCACTCTTATCTATGATATTGAATTACTTGACCTTAAATAATCATTAATTCCATTTAACAATTAACCGAATGAAATACAAGAACCTTTTGATGCTATCGCTTATTTTAGCTATAGCTTTTAACATGTTTGGATGTTCTAAACACCGTGGATTTAAGAAAACAAGCGATGGCTTGTATTATAAATTCCATGTTAAGGGAGATGATACAACCACTCTTAGAGAAGGAATGGTTTTAAATCTGAAACTTAAATATTCTATTAACGATTCAGTATTATTTAATTCTGTTGACATTCCCCAGGAGTTTATGCTGCCTTTGAATGAACCTACATACAAAGGTGATCTTTATACTGCTTTAGCCATGATGAAGCCGGGTGATAGTGCGACTTTTATATCTTCTGCCGACTCATTCTTCCTGAAGACGATCAGGATGCCAAGTGTTCCTGATTCAGCTTTCATTGGTAAAGAAATTTTCTTTGATGTCAAAGTAATCTCTGCAAAGACACAGGAGCAGCTTGAATCTGAATATAAAGTGAAGATGGAAGAAGCAAAAGCAGCAGAACAAACAACTTTACAGAATTATCTGAAAAGTGCCAATATTACTGTTGCTCCCTTAACATCAGGTTTATATTTCATTGAGACAAAAAAAGGAAATAACCAAAAACCAAAAGTTGGTGACTTTGGCAAGCTACATTTCAAAGTATCAACTATTGATGGTAATGTATTATACTCTACCTACGATCAGGGTGAAACAATGATGTGGGAGAATGGTAAAGACTTCGACAATAAAGGTGTTACTGAAGCACTATCCATGTTATCCAAAGGTTCAAAAGCATCTATCATTGTGCCTTCATCTCTTGCTTTTGGAGAGCAGGGTAGAGGACAGATGATTGCACCTTACACTACTTTATTATATGATCTTGAATTAGTGGATATTCTAACAAAGGCGCAATTTGAAAAGGAGCAGGCTGAAAAAGAACGTAAAGCCAACGAAGCTAAAGCCATTGCCAAGAAAGAAGAGATGACTAAGCTGCAGAATTACATCAAATCGAATAATATTAATGTGGCGCCCACTTCATCCGGATTATATTACCTTGAAACCAAGAAGGGAACCGGAACTCAGGCATCAGTTGGCAAGACTGTTAAGGTTCATTACACAGGAACACTGTTGAATGGACAGAAATTTGATTCTTCAGTAGATCGTAAAGAGCCATTTGAATTCGTACTTGGTCAACAGCAAGTAATTCCGGGTTGGGAAGAAGGTATTGCATTAATGAAAGTAGGTGGAAAAGCAAAGCTAATTATTCCATCTAAACTTGGTTACGGTGAAAATGGCCGTATGCCTCAAATACCTCCAAGTGCTACTCTTATTTTCGATGTAGAATTATTAGAGGTTAAGTAAACTATATCAAATAGTAGATCCATAGAAAAAAGCCGCATCAGCGGCTTTTTTTTTATGGATTCATCCATGATCATCGATAATCAATATTATTATCCATTACCGGGGATAAGGTGCTTGTAGTTTTTGTTTATTGCAATAAATGATGGATTTAGAAGATTTTCCTTATTATAGGTAAGTTCCCGATCAGATTGATATACTAAAACATCAACTTCTGCAAATTTACATATCGCATGTCCTGCCGCTGTGTCCCATTCCATTGTAGGGCTGATTCGTGGATAAAAATCAGCTGCACCTTCAGCCATTCTGCAAAATTTCAGAGAACTACCTGCGTTTACTATAGCTACATCATTAAAGTTGCTCGCAAAAGAATTAATTATTCTGTTGTTTTCTTCTGTTTGATGTGACCGGCTACCCATTATGGTGACCTTTCTATCATAGACTATAGGCAATCTATCCGCCTCTTTAATAATATCTTGAATATTCCTAAATTTATCTATTTCATTTTTTAGAAGGTTAATCATGAAGGAACCATATTCTTTTACGCCAAAATACAGAATTCCCCATACCGGAACATATACAACACCCATTACCGGGATAGAATGATCTATCAAAGCAATGTTAACCGTAAATTCACCATTGCCGTTAATGAATTCTTTCGTACCATCCAAAGGATCAACCATCCAGAATCTCTTCCATTGCTTACGCTGATCATAATCAATATTTTTACCTTCTTCACTCAATATTGGCAGTGATGTTGTATCAAGATCTCCGGTAATTGAATTATGTGCCTCTTTATCGGCTATTGTTAAAGGACTATTATCAGATTTGTATTCAATAGTATATGATGATTCATAGAGCTTCAGAATGGCTTTTCCGGCTTTTACAGAAGCTTTTATTGCCTGAAGTAATAAATGGTCCGTTGTTGTATTATCCACTCTATAAGGCTTTATTTCTGTGTATTAAGACTCTTTTGTTTTTCCTGTAAAGCAAACATTTCATCACGTAATCTGGCTGCCTCAATAAAATCCAGTTCCTTGGCTGCCTTTTCCATTGCTTTTCTTGTTTGAATAATAACTTTTTCCAACTGATCAGGATTCATATAGTTGACAACAGGATCAGCAGCTATATTTGGCATATCATTTTCAATATAGACTTTAGGCTCTTTGTTTGATGATCCGGCAACAGCTGTCTGTCCCAATATTGATTCTGTTGATTTAATTATCTGTCGGGGCGTGATGTTGTGTTCACTGTTGTAGGCCAATTGCTTAATTCTTCGGCGATTGGTTTCATCCATTGACCTCTGCATGGATTCAGTTATTTTATCAGCATACATTATAACTTTACTGTTAATATTTCGTGCTGCTCTTCCGGCTGTTTGCGTTAGTGAGCGTTCCGATCTGAGAAATCCTTCTTTGTCGGCATCAAGTATTGCAACCAATGCTACTTCCGGAAGATCAAGCCCTTCACGTAACAAATTCACACCAACCAATACATCGAAAAGACCTAATCTAAGATCTCTTAGTATCTCAACACGCTCCAGGGTATCAACATCTGAGTGGATATACCTGCAACTTATATTAACCTTACTCAGATATTTTGTTAGCTCTTCAGCCATTCTTTTTGTTAAGGTTGTTACTAAAACCCGCCCGCCATTTTTTATTGTTTTGTCTACCTCATCAAGCAAGTCGTCAACTTGTGAAACGCTTGGCCTTACTTCAATGGGTGGATCAATCAATCCTGTTGGTCTAATAAGCTGTTCAACTATTATGCCTTCAGATTTTTGCAATTCAAAATCTGCCGGAGTTGCACTTACATAGATAGTCTGACCTGTCAAGCCTTCAAATTCATCAAATTTAAGTGGACGGTTATCCATAGCTGATGGAAGTCTAAATCCATATTCTACCAGTGTTTGCTTGCGTGATCGGTCACCTCCATACATAGCCCGTATTTGAGAAACAGTGACATGGCTTTCATCTATTACAGTAATGAAATCATCAGGGAAATAATCCAGCAAACAGAAAGGCCGGGAACCGGCTGATCGACCATCAAAATATCTCGAATAGTTCTCAATACCCGAGCAATATCCCAATTCACGCATCATTTCAATATCATAGGTCACCCTGTCTTCCAATCGTTTGGCTTCAAGATTCTTTCCTTCTTCCATAAAGTAGTCGACCTGTTTCATTAGATCAAACTGTATTTCCTGTATGGAATCCTTCATCTTTTCCTTGGAGGTAACGAAAATATTAGCAGGATAAATATTGACCTGGTCCATGGTCTCTATCTTATGCCCATCCAGTGGATTAAATAACTCTATACTTTCAATTTCATCATCCCAGAACATTATTCTGATGGCATTATCACTATATGCCGGAAAAATGTCAATAGTGTCTCCCTTGACTCTGAAATTCCCCCTGTTAAACTCTACCTCGCTTCGGTTATAAAGTCCTTCAACGAATGTCCACAATAACTTCTTCCTGCTTACCTTATCGCCAACTTTAAGTCGAACTACACTATTTGCAAAATCATCAGGATTACCAATTCCATAGATGCATGATACTGATGAGACAACTATTACATCTCTTCTTCCTGATAATAGGGAAGAAGTCGTACTTAATCTTAGCTTTTCAATCTCCTCATTAATGGAAAGATCTTTCTCTATGTAAGTATTAGTTACCGGGATAAATGCTTCAGGTTGATAATAATCATAATACGATACAAAATATTCTACTGCATTTTCCGGAAAAAACTGCTTGAACTCTCCGTATAATTGAGCTGCAAGTGTCTTATTATGGCTTAAAACCAGTGTTGGCCTGTTAACCTGAGCTATTACATTAGCAATAGTAAAAGTTTTACCGGAACCGGTAACACCTAACAGTACTTGTGAATGATCACCCCTGATTAATCCTTCAGTCAATTGCCTAATGGCTTGTGGTTGATCTCCTGTAGGTTGGTATTCTGAAGTTAGTTTAAAGTCCACAGTTGTTACTCTTTGTTTGACATCACCTAAGCAGTATTCTAATAATCAATGCTATAATAATAGATAAGTTTACAAAGTTAGGCATATTTCAATGCTGATGGATATCCTGATTGCCTGTTATTAGTATTTGGCAAGGGATTGTATAGGGAACCATTAGGACCAGATATACCTTGGGAATAGATCAGATATACAACGGCCATACATTCGCTATACAATATCGTATAGGCGTTGTATAGTCATTGTATAGGTATTGTATAGGCAATGTATTGTGATACTTAAGAAATCCCAAATGAATCTCCTATTCTATCAAGAGTAATAATGGAAACAATTCTTGCTTTAATTTGGTTTTCTTAAATCTCGGGAGAAAGCTTAAAATAGCTGAATATCTGATCAGTATACCTATTCAGTAGCTATTTTGAAATTTGTACTTATGGCAAAATGATCGGAGATAGGGAAAGGAATTTGCTTATAACCTGAACTTTTGATCTCGTAAGCATGTAAAATATAATCAATGTTCAGAGGTATTGTACTGAATCTATAGGTTCTTTTGAATCCATGTGCTGCTCCCATAGATGCATCCTTTAAACCGGCACTGATTTTGTGATAGGTATAGGAAGCAGGTGTATCATTAAAATCACCTGAAACTATAACAGTGTAAGGGCTTTTTTTGATACTCTCATTTAAAAGTCCGATTTCCAATTCTCTATGTAGAAATGCAATATTTAGTTTTGTAACGGCTTCCCTTAATTGCTGAAATAATGAAATTCCATGATTGGCATCATCAAATATTAAAAGTTTTCGTTCTTTGGTAAGTTTAACTGATTGCAGATGTATGTTATATACCCTTATTATTTCTTCAGGAAATTTAATATCAGTGATTAAGGCAAATGGTTTTGAATTGTAATATAGTATATCCTCATTGATAATAGGGTAGGCCGAAGCCGTAACCAGGATTAGCTGAGTGCTTTTTTCATCATTTGAATATTCTGACAAAGCCTTATAGGAGAGATCCAGCCCATCATGCAACTTCTCATAAAATTTTGCGTGTTTAGCACCTTTCATTGGGTATTCCTGGAAACATGCCACTGTATATTTCGATTGATTTATATAGTTATGAATGCTATCCTGATTATCATACTGTTCAGATTCTCCAACAGGTGTCCTTAATCCAAAGGTATTGAAATCAATAAGGCTATAAGTATGATCCTTATTTGCCTTTTTCAAGGGGAGGGAGTAATACCTGAGAAATAGAGGTCCGGTCAACAGCAAAATAATGAATGTAACCAGTCTTAACCATCTTATTTTCAATAATATTAGTAGGAGTAACATTAGGGAATTCAATGCCCAGAATACCTGAAATCCTAATCCTGATAATGCAATGACAGAACAAACAGATGAAGGAATAAAGGCGGCTGAAACCGACATCAATATCAGTATCAGGAGAACAATAGATATAAGCCTGATAATGGTTTTCATGATGATCAGGGCAGAATTATATCAGTACAGATAGGGAAATGATCTGAGTTATTCTCCTTTATTGTCTTATAGTTGTATGATTTAATGGATTCATCATGAAGTATGTAATCAATTCTGAATGATGGCAGTGAACCGGCATAAGTCATTCCAATCCCATGCCCTGATTCTTTATAGGCATCCTGTAAGTTATTTGATAACTGATGATAAGTGTACGAAGAAGGGGTATCGTTGAAATCGCCGCATATTACAACCGGATAGGGTGAAGCATCAATCAATTCAGCAATTTTCCTTGCCTGAGGAGCGCGATTGACAAATGCTCTTTTGAATTTCCTGATTATTTTTTTCGAATTTTCCGAAAATATTTCCTGTGTATCAGCCTTTTTCGGTAATTCTGACACATACAAATAATCCTCCCTGCTTAATCTGATAGATTCAAGATGAACATTGAACAGTCTAATTGTATCACCATAAATTATCAAATCAGAATATATGCAAAAATTGATAGGATTATTGTCAAAATCAACAATCTCATTACTAATTATAGGCCATCTGCTGAAGGTTGCTATACCGTAGGGCATGCTTTCACCCTCTTTTTTAACATATTCAATTTGCTGATACTTTAGCCCTGTCATTGTTTTGATGGAATCTATAATATCAACTTTGTTTTTCTTCCCCGCATGAAATTCTTGCAGACAGATTATATCCGGGGCCTCTTCTTTTAAAATTTCTAATATCCTATGTCCTTTATCACTGATATTGTCTCTCTTCCAATTATATAGATCAAAGATCTGAACATTGTAAGAGATAATTTTAGCTTTTTCGTTCTTAACATCCTCTATTGCTGTGTGTTTGTCCCATTGAATGTATGATGTCAGACGATTCCAACAAATTATGAGAGCAAGCAATGATATCAGGAACAGTTTACGCCACAGAAACATCCAGATGAATACAAACACAACATTAGCAATTACAGCATAGGGAAATACTAATCCGGCAAAAGCAAATATCCAGTTTTTATCAGGTGGTATATAGGCAGCCATAAAACCTATAGCCAACAGAACCAAAACAATTAAATTGATTAACAAGAGAATACCTGAACCAAAGGTCAATCTTCTGGATTTCATTGTTATCATTGGGTCTGCTTTTTCAGTTGTTCTGTTTTTTACTGCTGGAAAATAATAGATCCTTTTCCTCCTTAGTTAAGCTGTTATATCCTGAATGGCTGATCTTGTCCAGTATTTTGTCTATTCTTTGTTGTTTCTCTTTTTTCTGGAGGTTGTATTCTTCATCAGAAATAGGGCTGTTACCATATTTTACTTTAAATTTCTTTGATCTCACTCTATTAGTTTGACGGTATGAACTGTCAAAAAAGATTCTGAAGATTTTTGAAGGATCATACTTAGGGAGCATTTTCACAAATAAAAAACCCCATAAAGCTCCTCCCAGGTGAGCTATATGCCCACCGGCATTGCCTGCGTTTATCATTAGCAGGTCCATTACAATTGTAATGATGGCCAGGTATTTTATCTTAACCTGACCGAACAGTAAAAGATTTATGGTATAATTCGGCACATAAAATGAAATGGCAACAACAATGGCAATTACAGAAGCTGATGCTCCCAAGGCTAATGCTGATCCTTTGATAACATCAAACACGGGGAATACATTAAAGGCCAAAATATAAATCAAGCCACCGGCTATTCCTCCAAATATATAGGTAGCAAAGAGTTGGCGTTGCGACAGATATTGAACGAATATTATTCCAAACCAATACAACCACAACATATTAAAGAGGATATGGAAGAAGTCGAAATGGAGAAACATATAACTAATCAATGTCCATGGCTTGGCAATAAAGGAGTTGATATTTGCCGGAACAGCCAGAATATTAGAGATATATTCGATTAAATGTTGTTTATAAAGACCTGTTGTTCCAACTTCCGGACTAGAAAAGAGAAATGCAAGATTTTTAATAAGAAGAATAACTATCCAGACAATAATATTCACCAGTATCAGCCTGGATAATGCCTCGCGCTTGGTAAAAAATATTTTAATTCTTTCTAAAGGAGAAGTCTGTGGATACATATGCTTAATAATTTTGGTCCCAGTTAGAACGATTAATTCTACGATTCCAGTATCTGATCAGGAAGAAACCAAAAATCATTCCACCCAGATGTGCAAAATGGGCGACATTATCACCTGCACTGTTTCTTATTCCCATAAACAATTCCAGACCACCATATACTATAACAAACCATTTTGCCTTGATAGGGAATAGGAAGTAGATATAGATTAAAGTATTCGGGAACATCATACCAAATGCCAGCAAAATGCCAAAAACGGCACCGGAAGCACCAACGGTGGGGACATCTTTCCTAAGTTCAATCAGTTCGTCCAGATATCGTGAAGCTTGATTTATCAGATCTGTATTTCCCGGATTTGCTGACCATGTGTTAATAAAATCATTCAAGCTATTCTGGTACAAGGGGAAATGCCTATTCACGAAATTATAGAAATCTGTTGGATCAGGCGCTGACATTATCATTGCGGCATCTGCCTGTATACCGCTGATGCTGATGTACATTACAATCATGTGAACAACGGCTGCACCAATGCCTGTCACCATATAGTAAATGAGAAATCGTTTACTGCCCCATACATTCTCTATCAAATATCCAAACATCCAAAGTGCAAACATATTGAAAAGGATGTGACTAAAATCTGATGTGCTATGCAGGAACATGTATGTTACAAGCTGTACGGGATTGAATTTTGATGATCCAAAATAATGCATACCTAGATAATCAACCAGATCAAGCCGAAAGACATTAAGAAACATGATCTGCGCCAGGAAAAAGAGGCCGTTGATTATCAGCAGGTTCTTGACTACCGGTGGCAGCATGCTAAAACCTCTGGGTGAATACTGTTGATTCATATTGGTTATGTCAGGTATTATTGAAATTTATTCTCAAGCTCATCGAGCGTGATGTTGATTATTATAGTTTTACCTGAAGGACTAATTCCAGGCACTTTGCAGGCAAAAAGATCATCAACCAAGCCCTGCATTTCTTCAATGGAAAGGGGTTTAGAGGGCTTAATAGAGAGATTCCTGGCCATTGATCTTGCCAGATTATTTACTTTATCATTTTTAAGGTTACTCTTGTTCAATTTGTAATTTTCAAGTATGCTATCAATCAGGTTCTGTATATTTTGAACCTGAAAATCTGCAGGTAATCCTGTTACAATAAAGGTGTTCTGTCCAAATGGTTCAAGTACAAAACCAAGTTTATGAAACTCATCAGCCAGTTCCACAATCAAATCTGCATCGGGTGCTGATAGTTTGATGGTTTGAGGAAAAAGCTGCTGCTGGACATTTCCCGGCCTATTCATGATCCGTTCCGTAAACTTCTCATACAATATTCTTTCATGAGCAGCCTGTTGGTCAATTATCATTAATCCTGATTTGATTGTAGATATGATGTACTTGCTTCTCAACTGCATGAAACCACGGGTTTCCTGTTCGGCCGATTCAAAGTCTGAACCAACTGTAAGCGTTTGCTGTACAGGAAAGGTTGACTTATTTAAATCTGTTTCCTGCGGTGTAACATCTGGCCCGACATAAAACGAAGAAAGGCCCAGGTCAGGTGATTGTTTTTTAACAAAAGGATTATAATCGGGATTTATCTTAACCCCGGGAACCACTATTGATTTATCCTTAGGGAAGAAAAAATTATATTCAGGTTTAGTATCGAAGTCAATGGTAGGGAAGAGGCTGTATTTTCCAATTGCCTGTTTAACTGCCGATTTCAAAATGCCATATATTGCCTGGTGATTTTGAAAGTTTACCTCTGTTTTAGTTGGGTGAATATTAATATCTATATCTTGTGGATTTACATTCAGGTAAAGGAAGTATGAAGGGAAGTGCTCCTCAGGTATAAGGGTACTGAAAACCTCTTCAACAGCATGGTTTAAGTAAGGGTGTTTTATGAACCGGTTATTGGCAAAAAAGTACTGTTCTCCTCTGGTTCGTCGTGCACTTTCAGGTTTTCCAATGAAACCTGTTATTTTAACCACTTCAGTATCAACTTCTACAGGCACCAGCTTTTCCTGATAGTTGTTGCCATATAAATTGCTTATTCGCTGTTTTAGACTTCCTTTAGGCAGTTGTATTTGAATTTTTCCATTATTGATCAAATCGAAACTGATGAGCGGATTTACAAGGGCTACTCTTGAAAGTTCTTCAACTATCAAGCGCATCTCATGGGTATCTGATTTAAGAAACTGTCGACGGGCAGGTACATTATAAAAGAGGTTTTTTACCTGAATGGAAGTTCCCGGTTCAAGAGCACAAGGTTGTTGGCTCTTCACAACTGACCCTTCAATAGTAACGTGGGTTCCAACCTCATCTTCCATCCTTCGGCTTTTCAATTCAACATGAGCGATAGCTGCAATAGAAGCAAGCGCCTCACCCCTGAAACCAAAGGTTTTTATCTTGAATAAATCATTTGCATCCTGAATTTTTGAAGTGGCATGTCGTTCAAAGCTCATTCGTGCATCAGTTACTGACATGCCACAACCATTATCAATAACCTGTATTAAAGTTTTGCCTGAATCCTTAATAATAAGCTCAATGTGATTAGCTCCTGAATCAACAGCATTTTCAAGTAACTCCTTAACTGCTGAAGCAGGCCGTTGTATTACCTCTCCCGCAGCAATCTGGTTGGCTACTGAATCAGGCAGAAGTCGTATTAAATCTGCCATCTAGTTGAAAAAAATATAATAGATAAATGATGCTGCCAAGACTAAATATACCAAAAGTGTAATCTTTGAAATACTGCCCGTTCTTTTCTCCTTGACTTTCCACGATGCTCTTAATTTCTCGCGAAAATCAGGACTTACGCCACTTTCCTCTTTTTTATCACTATATTTCTTTTTAAGTTCTTCCAGTTCTTCTTTACGTTGATCATAATATAGTGGCTTATAGCTGAACTGTCTTGGTTTAGGTGTATGAAACGCTACTATTTTCATGATTATTTACTCCTTTCTTGATCTTTTTGATACTCCCCGGTTATGTCTTTTCAAACCTCACCTATTAGATAACAAAATTAAGCAATTAATTATTGTTTTGAGGTGATTTTAGTCACTATTAACCGTTTTTATGTGCAGTTGATCATTATCATTATAAATGCAAAAAAATAGCCCTTAGCTTTTGCAAAGGGCTATTATATATTTTGATTGGTGTTTATCCATTCACCATTGAAGGAATACGGCGACTCACAAGAAAGAAGCTGCCAAATAAAACTGCACTATAAAACAGATCACCCAATAAACTGGTACTGAAGAAAGGGAGTCCGGCAATATACGATTGCAGTATACCTGAGAAATCACGGCTATATGGCATTAAACCGGTATACCAGGCAGCAAAGTTGGTAATAAGGAAAAATACAACTGAGGAAGCTACAGAGGCTACAACAACATTACCTGCTTTTACACGATTACGTAATAACATGCCAATACCTACTGCTGCTATCATTCCTACATAAACAGCTATCATTGTGGTATGAAATCCAATAATCAAGTCACTGATTAACATGGCAATAATTGGAAGTATAAATGCAAGTGCTTTCCTGTTAATATGGGCTCCACCAAAAATAGCTATAGCAGCTACAGGTGTGAAATTTGGCCAATGTGGTACTAGTCGCATTACTACTGCAAAGAGAATTGCAGAAATTGCAAAAATCATTCTTGAATTGAAAAATTTATTTTCCATGTTAAAGCTTATTTGATTTATGGCCACAAATTTAATAAGTTTTCCTAACCTTGCAGGCATTAATTAATCTTTTTCATTTTTTAAATGACCGGTTTTCTATTCCAATAACAGTTTATCCCGTTAAAAGTTTGCTAGTCTCAGTGTATTACATACTTAGGCTATTAACATTTTGGCTTGATATTTTTATTACTGACCATTTCGTTCTTGTTTTTCAGTTTAACATTACATGTTGTTAATGGTTATCTTTGCATGAACGAAATAATCACGTAATGTAAATTATATCAGATATGTTGAAACAGCCGTTTGATGCCGTAATCTTTGATCTGGATGGTGTTATTACCAAGACTGCCCTCGTCCACAGTTCAGCCTGGAAAAAAATGTTTGATGATTTTCTCATCCAATATTCGAAAAATGAGGGAATCCCTTTCAAAGAGTTTACCCATGCAAATGATTATCTACCCTACGTAGACGGAAAACCAAGATATAAAGGAGTTCAGGATTTCCTCATTTCCAGAGGTATCGAGTTGCCATTTGGTGATCCTTCTGACAGCATTGACAAGGAAACAGTATGCGGTTTAGGCAATAGAAAGGATTACGCTTTCAATGAAATCCTTAGGGCTGATGGGGTTAGCGTTTACGATAGTACGGTTGAGCTTATCAAACAGCTTAAAGAAAATAATATCAAAGTTGGTGTAGCTTCATCAAGTAAGAACTGTGGCCCTGTATTGGAAGCTGCCGGTCTTTTGCATCTTTTTGAGACCCGGGTTGATGGGGTTGTTTCAGCTGAACTGAAGCTTAAAGGCAAACCTGAACCTGATATTTTTACCACTGCCGCTGATAATATGGGCGTTTCTTATGACCGTTCAGTAATAGTTGAAGATGCGGTATCAGGTGTACAGGCCGGTAAGAAAGGTGATTTTGGACTCGTTTTAGGTGTGGCACGCGAAGAAAACGAGAAGGAGTTATTACTTAACGGTGCTGATCTTGTAGTTACTGACTTGTCAGAAATCTCGCTCGAAGGTATCAATGACTGGTTTGTTTCAGGTATCGAAAATGAAAAATGGACCATCACATACCAGGACTTTGATCCCGTTAAAGAGCGTACACGCGAAGCCCTGCTTACTGTCGGCAATGGCTATTTTGGTACCCGTGGAGCCATGGAAGAGACTGCTTCATCAAAGGTTCATAGTCCCGGAACGTACATAGCCGGTTTGTATAACCGACTTGAATCAAGAGTAGGTGACCGCTTTGTTGAAAATGAAGATTTTGTAAATGCCCCCAACTGGTTACCGGTATCATTCAGAATTGATAATGAGCCATATTTTGATTTTTCCAAGGTAAAGTTTCTTGAGTTCAATAAGTCACTTGACTTCCGGAACGGTGTTTTTAGCAGACGAATAGTTGTAGAGGATTCTTTGGGCAGAGTTACAGCCATTGACTCATACAGACTAGCTTCCATGGACAATCCTCACCTGGCTGCATTGCAATACTCCATAACTCCTCTGAGTTATAGTGCACAAATTACTATTCGCACCGGAATAAACGGTGAGATTATCAATGAAGTGGTGGAGCGCTATAAGCAATTAAATCAGAAACACCTAAAACCAAGTGAGGAGGGACACCAGGGCCACATTATTCACATTGCGGTTGAAACTACACAATCGGGGATCACTATTGCAGAAGCTGCTTCACATCGTGTATTTCTTGAAGAACATGAGTTGACGATTGAACCTCGTACTGATATTTCACCAGGCAAAGCGTTCCAGGAGTTCTCCTATGATGTCATTCAGGGGCAATCAATTATCCTTGAAAAGATTGTTGCTATATATACATCCAAACCTGATGATGTTGATAATCCGGTTAAAGAAGCAACCAAGCTTGTTTCAATTCCTGTCAGGTATCGCGATGTTGAAACTGTTAGTGAAGATGCCTGGAAAAAGCTTTGGAAGGATATTGACGTTATTATTGATGGTAGTCGTATGGATCAGAAATTATTACGGCTTCACTTGTATCATTTAATGGTCTCGGCATCACCCCACAATCATGCAATTGATGCCAGTTTTACAGCCCGCGGATTGCACGGCGAAGCATATAGAGGACACATATTCTGGGATGAGCTCTTCATATTGCCTTTCTATAACTACCACTTACCCGATACTGCCAAAGCAACGCTGATGTATCGGTATAACCGCCTTGCCAAGGCAAGGGAATATGCAGCACAACACGGTTATAAAGGAGCAATGTTCCCTTGGCAGAGTGGGAGCGATGGTAGAGAAGAAACCCAGGTTGTTCACCTTAATCCATTGACCGGACATTGGGGCGATGATTACAGCTCTTTGCAGCGTCATGTATCACTGGCAGTTGCCTATAATGTTTGGCAGTATGTAAACACCACCGGTGATCTGAATTTCCTTAGAAATTATGGTGCTGAAATGTTTTATGAAATATGCCGCTTCTGGGAAAGTAAAACCGTTTATAATGATACCACCGGCCGGTATAGCATTCCCGGCGTAATGGGACCTGACGAGTTCCATGAGCAATATCACGATGCTGAACAAGGGGGCTTAAAAGATAATGCATATACAAATATCCTGGCTGCATGGGCTTTTAACAAAGCTGCTGAGATCTATAATATGATAGATGGAGCTGCTGATTTAAAACATCATCTGGTTTCTCAGGATGAGTTGAAACGATGGAATGATATCGCCCATAAACTCAACCTGGATATCTCTTCCGATGGAATTATTGCCCAGTATGATGGCTATTTTGATCTGAAAGAGCTTGATTGGGATTATTACCGCTCCAAATATGGCAATATCTATCGTCTTGACCGTATCCTTAAAGCTGAAGGGAAATCTCCTGACGAATACAAAGTAGCCAAACAGGCTGATATGCTTATGATCTTCTATATTCTGGAAGAAAAAGAAGTAAGAGACATTATTGAGGCAATGGGATATAAGTTAAAACCTGATTTTCTTAAAAGAAATATGGATTATTACCTCGCCCGCACTTCTCATGGTTCTACCCTAAGCAGAGTTGTCCATGCCCAGTTGGCCAATAGTATTGGTGATTCTGAACTGAGCTGGACACTTTATAAGGATGCCTTGAACAGTGATTTTGATGATATACAGGGTGGTACAACTGCTGAGGGTATCCATCTTGGTGTTATGGCTGGTACTATTTTGATTGCTCTTCATTCTTATGCCGGACTTAATTTCCATGGCAATGAAGTGAATATCAATCCCAAGCTCCCAAAAATATGGAAGAGTATTCGTTTTAAGGTTACTTTCCGTGGAAAGCAATATATTGTGACTATACACGATGACAATGTTGATATAAACTAAAATCTTACTAAAATGCTTAATGAAGTACTGTTACTGAACAAAGGACACGAAAAGGCAGCTAAGATCATCCTCGACAGGGTGATGCCTGAATATAAAAGAAAGTACATGATCTCTATATCCGGTGAAGTGGAAACCGGTAAATCAGAAGTCGCCCATATGCTTGGACGTATGCTAAAGGAGAAGAATATCAAAGTGAAGATGCTGTATATGGACAGCTATTACAAGATACCTCCTCTGGAACGGACACAATGGAGAAAAGAGCACGGTATTGAGAGTGTTGGCTATGATGAATATGATTGGGAAACCATCAATAGTAACGTTGATGCATTTCTCAAGGAGAAGAAGGCAACTATGCCCTGCGTTGATCTATTTACCGGACAAATAGACCAGCTGATTACTGATTTCAAGGATATTGATCTATTAATATTGGCCGGCTTGTATGCTGTAAAAGTAGAGAAGGTGAATCTCAAGGTCTTTATTGAAAACACTTACAAGGATACACTTACTATTCAGAAAGAATCTGGCAAAGAGCAAATTGACGATTTCCGCATGAAAATACTTGAGCAGGAACATAAAGTAGTTCAGTCACTTAAACACTCAGCCGATTTCTTTCTTGACTTTGATCCTTCGAGTGAATATTACTATTTTTAATGGTTTTATCGTTGGGATTTCAAGATTTTCTTAAATTTATAAACTGGGAATTATAAGCCCGCTAGGTGAGTACAATTAAAAATTCTAAACCATTGAAGTATGCTAGGTGATGTATTATTGATTAATGAAAAGCACGAGGCAGCAGCCCGTGAAATATTGCCCTATATTATTGAGAATAAGAAAGATAAATTTATTATTGCTGTTTCCGGTGAATCTGGTTCAGGCAAATCTGAACTTACTCATGTCATTGCCCGACTGCTCCGTAAAGAAGGCATTTTCTGCAAACCTATCCACATTGACATTACCACTTGAACGCACAGAATGGAGAAAACAGCATGGCATCCAAACAGCAGTAGGTTACACAGAATATGACTGGGATACTATTTACAAAAACCTTGAAGATTTTCGAAATAGCAAACCATCCACCATGCCATGCGTTGATCTAGTTACAGAACAGGTTGATCAGCTTACCACTGATTTCAAAGGTATAGACATGCTTATAATTGACGGTCTCTATGCCATTAAAACTGAAGGTGTTGACCTTCGAATCTTTATTGAACTTACCTATCATGAAACTAAAAAAGCTCAGGTTGTAAGAGGAAAAGAGCCTCAAAATGATTATCGTATGCAGGTTCTTGAGCGTGAACATCAGGTAGTGCAATCATTAAAGGAAAAGGCTGACCTCCTGATCAATATGGACTATAAAGTACGGAAAGCCAGATAATCAATACATTTCATGTAATTAATAACCCATAACACTGTTTATGCCAAAGAACCTTCCCCTTGAATGGACAAAAGACCTGACTATTTACGAAATAAATTTACGCCAATACACACCTTCAGGAACATTCAGAGAGTTTGAAACTCATCTGCCTAGATTAAAACAACTAGGCGTCGGTGTTTTGTGGTTTATGCCCTTGCAACCAATAGGTGAAATTGAACGAAAAGGAACACTTGGGAGCTATTATAGCATTAAGGATTATTTAGAAATTGATCCTCTTTATGGAACAATGGATGAGTTTATTACCCTTGTCGATAAAATTCATGATATGGGCATGTATGTCATACTCGACTGGGTGGCTAACCACACTGCTTGGGATAATAAACTTACCGTCACAAATCCACTATTCTATACCTGCAATGAGATGGGAGGCTTTAAGCCCCCTTTCCCTGAATGGGCTGATGTTATTGAACTAAACTATAAAAATCCGGAGTTGAGGAAATATATGGTTGATTCAATGAAATATTGGCTAGGGAAAACTAATATTGACGGTTTCAGGTGTGATATGGCCAATCTTGTTCCCCTTGACTTCTGGCAATATGCAAGAACAGAGTTGGATAAGGTCAAACCTGTTTTTATGCTTGCTGAAGCTGAACAGCGTGAAATGCTGAATGGAGCATTTGATGCCGTCTATAACTGGAACGTTTTCCATACTTTCAACAATATTGCAAAGGGTGAAAAGTCGGCTTGGGATCTTACGGCCATGATTGATAGAGAGATTTATCAATTTCCTGCCCATGCTTACCAGATGATGTTTATTTCTAATCATGATGAGAACTCATGGAACGGCTCTGAAATTGAGCGGTTGCATTATGGCTTGGAGGCCTTTGCGGTCCTTTATTTCACCCTTACCGGAATCCCTCTCATTTACAACGGACAAGAGGCTGGTGCTCACAAAAGACTGAGTTTCTTTGAAAAGGATGAGATTGAGTGGAAGGATGATAAAATGTTTCCTTTATATTCCAGGTTGATTGAGCTTAAGAAATCAAATGAAGCTCTATGGAATGGTCCTTATGGGGGTAAGCTTATTATGCTTGATACAAAGAATGGCAGAAACACCATTGCCTATATCAGGCAAAAAGGTAATGCAAAAGTGCTGGTGGTAATAAATCTTTCAGGATATAATCAATTTGCTCATCTGAATGACCTTCAATTGGAAGGGCATTACCAGGAAATCTTTTCGGATGAGAAATTTACAATTTTTGATGATTATTACTTTAACCTAGGGCCTTGGGGTTACAAAGTATTGCTTTCCAAGTAATTAACTGCTAATGGAGGTGTTTTGCAGATACTTGAGTAGCTTACATTTGATTTTAACTACTATTAGCCTATCACAATAAAATATATTGAATTCTCAAGAGCTTAAACTAACTTAAAAACACCTGAAAGCCTTGATAATAAAGCAATACAGCCAACCACGGCGATATTAGAATAATACCCCAGAAAAATTGAACCTAATTGTTTGATAATTAGGCTACTATGTGCAAATCTCAATAGAATGGGAAAGTGATGAAATTTCCTGATGAAAATTTTGATGTTTTACTTCAATAAATTAACCACATCATCTTTATCCTTTACGAAGATTACGGAAACAGCACCTGCAATCATAAGGACACCTGCAGCAACCAGTGCATAAACAGCCTGTCCACCATACAGATACTTTACAATTGGTCCGCCGAAAATTCCATTCACAATTTGTGGAAAAGTAATGAAGAAGTTGAAAATGCCCATATAAACACCCATCTTCCGGGCAGGAATAGAACCGGCCAGAATGGCATATGGCATTGCCAGAATACTTGCCCATGCGATACCTACTCCTACCATACTTAAATTGAGCATCCATTTCATATCGGGTGATGTTATGAACAAAATGGAAATCATCCCTAAACCACCAATGGTAAGGCAAATGGAGTGGGTCAATCTTCTACCGACTTTAGCAGCAATTACCGGCAGCATCATGGCAAATATTGCAGCAACAAGGTTGTATACGCCAAAAATAACGCCAACGTAATTACCGGCAGTATTGAATGCTTCAGAGCTTCTATCGTCAGGCGACAATCCCCAAACATGCTGTGCAAGGGCAGGAGTGGTGAATACCCACATCGAGAACAAGGCAAACCATGAGAAGAACTGAACCAAGCCTAACTGCCTCATAGTTGCAGGCATTGCTGCGAAATCCTTAAAAATGTCGAATATGCTTGACTTCTCTTTTTTTTCTTCAGTTTGAATTCCTGTTTCCTGTGCTGTATATTCGGCCATTTCTGCAGGTGGATACTCTTTCGTAGTGAAGATTGTCCATAATATTGTTCCAACCAACACACTGGCGCCTACAATAAAGGAGATTATAAGACTAGCCGGGACTTCTCCTATAGCAGCTGAGTTTGAAACCCCCATCCAATTAGTCAGCACATAGGGCAACCATGAGCCAACAACAGCACCCACACCAATCAGGAAAGTCTGTACCGAAAAACCAAGTGTTCGCTGATCAGTTGGTAGTTTATCGGCTACCAGGGCTCTGAATGGTTCCATGGCGATATTAAAGGAAGCATCCATTACCATGAGCATACCGGCACCTACCCATAAGGCAGGTAAGTAGGCTGCAAACATGGGCGATTGTGGCATTAGTATCAACCCAACCGCGGCCAATAGAGCCCCTGTAAGAAAAAATGGTTTCCGGCGACCTAACCTGTTCCATGTCTGATCACTATAATGACCAATAATAGGTTGAACTATCATTCCGGTAATGGGCGCTACCAACCAGAACCATGATAAATGTTCCACATCGGCACCAAAAGTTTGCAGTATACGACTTGCATTAGCATTCTGGAGAGCAAATCCGAACTGGATTCCCATGAATCCAACACTCATATTGAAGATCTGCCAGAACGTCAGGCGGGGTTTCTTATTCATAAAATTACCTTTTATGGATGTTTTTAGCATGTAAATTTACATAAATAATACTGCTAATAAGACTTAAAACAAGGTTTGAAAAGAAATATTTGTTTTTGTAACTTTGCCGCTGCATTTAATGCGGAAGTAGCTCAGTTGGTAGAGCATCAGCTTCCCAAGCTGAGGGTCGCGGGTTCGAGTCCC
>CALCQV010000165.1 GCA_937894795.1 uncultured Bacteroidales bacterium | reverse complement strand
GGTACTTCTCGTCATTTACCTCTTCAGCTGAGGTAAAACAGCAGGAAGAGGTAAATGACGAGAAGTACCTTCGTAGGGAATTTTGTCAGAAGGAAATGAACAGAAGCTTTATACTGCCCAAATCGGTTGATATTGAAAAGATCAATGCCGATTATAGCAATGGCGTTCTTAAAGTAACGCTGCCGCGAAAAGAAGAGGCTGTTGTAAAGAAAGAGATTACCATACAATAATAATTCCACATATATAATGCCAGGGTGTATGCCAGGAAACTGTATGTACACCCTTTTTTGTGGGTTGCCGATTTAAAAAGAGACTACCTCCCTTTACCATTCGTGGCTTTAAGAGTTTTTGCCAAGTCTGTAAAAATATGCACTGCAATTTAAAACAGATGTCTGAAGGGAAGCAGCATCCAGCCAAATACCCTCTCAATCAGTGGGCGGCGCAGGTATGATTCATAGTTGAATGGCTGGCAACCAGTCAAACTTTCCTGAAGGTGTGCATCAACCATCCCTACAATATCCTTCTGCTTACCCACTAGCATAATTTCATGCTGATAGCGGAAACTTCTATAATCAAAGTTAGCTGAACCTACGGCAAAAATCTCCTTGTCAACAAGCAGGCACTTTGCATGAAGGTTACTTGCCGTGTAAAAATGCATATCCAAACCATTGTTGTAAAAAAACTTAAGGTACTTGTCGCGTAACAGGTCAACAATCTTGACATCAGAATGCCTGGGCATGATAACCATTACCTTTACACCCCTGTTTGCAGCTTGCGCCAAGTGTTTACGAAGCTTATAACCCGGCAGGAAATAGGGAGTTTCTATTATAATTTCCTTTACTGCATCTGTAATTAGTTTCTGATAGCGCTTTTTTATCTGCTGTCTATAAATGGATGGCAGGTCTTGAACAATCTCAAATCCGTTGTAGAAAATAGTCTTTTTATACGAGAACTTGTTGAAGATATATTTATCAAACAGCTTGGAACTGTCAAGCATGGTTTTCTTGAACAACAGTGCAATCGGGCCTTCAATACGTAGTGAAATTTCACGCCAATTGACTGAATAGCCTGTAATATTGGGTGATCCTATGTATGAAATCTCATCATCAATAACCAGAACCTTGCGATGATTCCGACGATGATTTTTAGTAAAGAAATCGACAAAGAACTTGATTTTTCTGAAATATCTCACTTCACCGCCATTGCTTGTTATTGGTTCAAAGAAAGCAGGTGAAGGGGGTGTTCCCCATGAATCAAGCAACAATTTTACTGTAAGCCCCTGGCGGCATTTAACGGCAAGTATGTCTCTGAAACGCTCTCCTATATAGTCATTTCCAAAACGGTATATTTCCAGGTAAACGCTCTTCGTGGCCATGGCAATATCATCATGCATTGCAGCCAGTATCTCGGGTTGCTTATCAAACAGCGTAACCTTTAAAGCACTGTCGGCAGTGGAGGATTCTGTTTCTGACCGATCCTCTAACCGGGCAATTGGTCCATTATTCTTCATCTCATCTTCACCAGTCATTCTTCAATCATTCTTCAAGTTGAAGTCATCAGAGGTTCTTTATTGCCACAAGTAGTTCATCCCTTTTTCTATATGCTACGGGTATATTTGTGCCATCCTTTAGAATACACAGCAATTCATCCCTGAGAAATTTACGAACATGGCTCAGGTTTATCAAATGCGAATGGTGTACCCTGAAGAAACCATATTCCTCGAGCAGCTCGTCAAATTCCTTCATTGACCGTGATATCAGGAGCTTCTCTTCACCTTCAATATGAAACGCGGTATAGTTTCTGTCTGATTCGCATCTGATTATCCTTTCAATCTCAATAACATGAAGGGTATTCATTGTTCTGAGGATAATCTTCTGATGATTTTGCGCAGGCCTGTTCATGCTATCAAGCAGAAGTTTTATTGTCTCTTCCGAAGAACTGTCCTTATTTAGTTTAACAGCTTTTTCAACTGCCTGTTTCAGCTCATCGGGATCAATGGGTTTGGTAATATAATCAATAGCGTTGAATCGGAATGCCTTGATGGCATATTCTTCAAATGCGGTAACAAAAATCAACTTGAAATCATACTTGTTCAACCGCTTCAGCAAATCAAATCCTGAACCATCAGGCATCTTTATATCCAGAAACACGATGTCGGGATTTTGCTCCATAATGCAGTCAATGCCTGAATTTACACCTTCAGCCTCTCCAACTACCGTAACTTCAGGACAATAGAGCAGAAGCATCTGCCTTATACTTTCCCTGGAGTTGATTTCATCATCAATTATAACCGCTCTATTCATACTATTTGCACTTAAAGTTCTTATGTTTCAGTGAAATTGTTGCTTTGCTTTTCTTGTTCAGCATTGTTTTGAATGCACACAAAACAAAGTAAGGGAAAAACCATTTCACCTTTATTGAAATCATTAACAATATTATGAAATTTTAGATACCATTTGTCAAGTTCATACCAACTTTTTATGGTTTGCCTAAATGGTAAAGGCCCATACCGGCCGTTATTGAATTAAATTAGTGTAAATTTGCAATAAAAAGGGGTACAATGATTAAATCAATGACAGGCTTTGGCAAATCAATTGTCAATCTTGAAGGTAAATCCGTTACCATTGAGATCAAATCACTCAATAGTAAACAACTTGATTTGAATATCAAGTTACCACCGGCCTTCAGGGAAAAGGAGCCAGTAATCAGGAGCATCATTTCACAAAGGCTTGAAAGGGGTAAAATAGAATTGACCGGCAATATTGATTATACCGATGGTGAGTTACCCTCTTCCATCAATAAGTCGCTGGTAACCGGCTATTACAGTGAATTGAAAAGTATTGCCGACACACTGGGTGATAAGAATTCTGACATCTTATCCATCGTTATGAAGATACCTGAAGTTCTTAGGCCAACCCGTGATCTCCTTACCGAAGAAGAGTGGAGCCTTATAATCGGGTGTCTTGAAAGAGCCGTTTCGGCCCTTGATGATTTCCGGACACACGAAGGCTCCCTGCTGATGACCGACTTCGGGGTACGCATTAATTCCATTGCCGGGCTTTTGGAAACACTTGATGAGTTTGAAATTCTGCGCAGTATCCAATTCAAGGAGAAACTCCGCACCTCGGTAATCGAGTTTGCAAACAACAACACGCTTGATTCCAATCGCTTTGAACAGGAAATAATCTATTATCTCGAAAAGCTTGATATAACGGAAGAGAAAGTGCGTTTGCAGAAACATCTCAATTACTTCATTGATACCATGCATGAATCGGAAGCAAACGGAAGAAAATTAACTTTTGTAACACAGGAAATCGGTCGTGAAATCAATACTATAGGATCAAAGGCCAACGATGCCAACATTCAGCGTGCAGTTGTTCAGATGAAGGATGAGCTTGAGAAGATCAAGGAGCAATTGGCCAATATTCTTTAAATTTAATTGATTAACCTGCAGCAGCCAACAAATGCAACGAAGTCCCAAACTTATCATTGTATCAGCACCCTCAGGGGCCGGCAAAACTACCATTGTAAAGCATTTGCTTTCAACTTTCCCTACATTGGCCTTTTCCATTTCTGCCACAAGCCGAACAATCCGCAAAGGGGAAGTGGATGGTGTTGATTATTTCTTTATCACGTCAGAAGCCTTCAAACAAAAGATTGAATCAGGTGATCTGCTTGAGTGGGAAGAAGTCTATAAAGGAAGCTATTATGGAACATTGAAAAGCGAGGTGAACAGGATGCTGGATGCCCACAGTGACGTAATCTTCGATGTTGATGTGGTGGGTGGCCTGAACATCAAGAAGGAATTTGGTTGCCGGGCTTTGTCGGTATTTGTAAGTCCCCCTTCACTTCAGGCACTTGAAAAACGGCTTAAGTATCGTAATACTGATTCATCAGAAACCATTGCCAAACGTATCGCAAAGGCTGAACTGGAGATGAGTTTTGCCAATAAATTCGACTATATACTAGTGAACGATAACCTTGAACTGGCCAAGGATACCATTGCTAAAGTTGTTGGCCATTTTCTTGATTCCTAAAAATTGTAAAAGTGAAACCTACAGCCCTGTTTTTCGGATCTTTCAATCCCATCCATATTGGCCATTTATGTGTGGCTGAGTACATGGTTGAATTTGGAGGAATGAACGAAGTGTGGTTTATTGTATCACCACAAAACCCGCTAAAGGACAAGGCTACCCTGTTAAGCGACTATGCGCGCTTTGAAATGGTGCAGGCAGCTGTGGGCAACGACCCCCGACTTCGTGTATCAGACATTGAATTCCATATGCCCCGCCCTTCATACACCATCGACACCCTGGCTAGATTGAGTGAGCGTTATCCCGACAGGCAGTTTGTACTTACCGGTGGAACCGATATTCTTATTGGTTTCACTAAATGGAAAAACCATGAACAGATCCTTGCTCAATATAAGCTGTTGCTCTATCCGCGCCATGGGAGTGACAATCATCCGCTTACGGAACACCCATCAGTAACACTGATTGAAGCCCCCCGCATTGAGATTTCAGCCAGCTTTATACGTGGCGCCATTAAAGCAAATAAATCAATTAAATACTTCCTGCCTGAAAGTGTTTATCGAATCATTGACAAATACGGCTATTATCTCTGAGCTACATTTTAAGCCACTTCATTGCCTTGAGTGAAATATCAAGAAACAGCAGTGATCCATTGGCATTACGTTCAATGTGATATACTGAATCATTGAATTCTTCGGCAAACAGGTGTACATTTCTGTGATTGATATATGGTGTGAAGGCATTTATGAAACTCATTTCCTCACCATCACTGTTTACGTAATCATTCAAACCAAGGTTGTTAAGTGCACAATAACGGGTTACCCTCAGTGAATATAGCAGGAACCTCTTCATGTTCTCCCTGCCGCCTGAATTGAACTCTGCAGCCATCTTAACCATAGCCTGTACATCCTTTCTATAGCACACCCGCATCCAGTCCCTGAATACTTTAAAGTGCTCCTCATTGCTATTTCCTTCACCCACAATTTTAAGGCCTTCAGTCATATTCCCATCGGCAGCAAGCTTTGCATTATGGGCATCATCAGCTGAACAGCCGCCTAACATAACAAGCCCCTGCTCAATTTCCTCATCAGAATACTTTGGGAATTTAACCAATTGGGTGCGTGAAAGAATAGTGGGCAACAACAGTTCATGGTGCTCGGCTATCAGCAAAAAGAGTGTTTTATCGGGCGGTTCCTCCAATATCTTCAATATTTTATTGGCACCGGTATGGTGAATCTTCTCCACCATCCAGATAATCATCACCTTATACTCCGATTCATAAGAGGTATAGCTGAGCTTTCTAATAAGCTCGTTGCAGTCCTCCGTATTTATAAGCCCCTGTTTATTCTCAATACCAATCTGTTCATACCAGTCGTTCACGCTGAAGAAGCCTTTTGATTCAGGAACAATCTTCCGCCAGTATGGCAAAAACATCGTGCTTAATGGTTTTGAATCAAACTCCTTGGTAGTGGCAATGGGATATAGGAAATGAAGGTCGGGGTGTGCCAGTTTGCCGTATTGCAGGCATGAAGGGCATACCCCACATGAGTCGTCTGCTGAACGGTTATGGCAGTTGATATACTGAGCATAGGCCAAGGCCATGGGCAATTTGCCGGAGCCCGGTGGACCCAGGAATAGCTGGGCATGACTCACCCTTTGCTCAATGACTGTGCGCTTTAACCTCTCCTTAATTTGCTTTTGCCCCGGTATATCACTAAACCTCATCAGATAAATAATTGAGGCAATAAAAGTACTAAAAAAACAGCACAGCCACTGTTGATACCCAACAGTGGCCGGTGATTTATTTACATATTGCCTGTAATGAAAACTACAGTCTACTCTTCATTCTTATGTTCCATTTTTCGGCCGCCAACCTTTGCAGAGATAAACTCCCTGTTAAGGCGTGCAATGTTCTCAATGGTGATAAGCTTGGGGCATTCAGCTTCACAGGCACCGGTATTGGTGCAATTGCCGAAACCCTGCCTGTCCATCTCGGCAACCATTTCCTGTACACGTATCCCCGCTTCAGCGCGGCCCTGAGGCAGCAAGGAAAATTTTGAAACAATAGCCGATACAAAGAGCATTGCCGAAGCATTCTTGCAGGCAGCCACGCAGGCGCCGCAACCTATGCAGGCGGCAGCATCCATTGAGAGTTCAGCCTTCTCCCGTGCAATGGGTATGGCATTGCCGTCAGGTACTCCACCGGTATTGACACTTATGTATCCACCTGCCTGAATGATCTTATCAAAGGCAGAGCGATCCACTATAAGGTCCTTCAGCACCGGGAAAGCCCTGGCACGCCATGGCTCTATCACAATGGTTTCACCATCCTTGAACTTGCGCATGTGAAGCTGGCAGGTGGTAACTGCTGAGTCAGGGCCATGCGGTCGGCCATTGATATACATGCTACAGGTACCGCAAATGCCCTCCCGGCAGTCATGATCAAAGGCTACCGGCTCTTCCCCTTTATTTACCAGTGATTCGTTCAGAACGTCCATCATTTCGAGGAACGAACTGTTGGGCGAGATATCCTTAATATTATAGGTTACAAATTTCCCTTTGCTGGAAGCGTTTTTCTGACGCCATATTTTGAGTGTAAGGTCCATAATCCGGCTATTATTTGTAATTTCTTTGTTTTACCTCAATAGATTCATAGATAAGCGGTTCCTTTATGAGCTCAGGCTCGGCATTGTCGCCTTTATATGCCCACGCTGATACATACATGAACTTCTCATCATCCCTCAGGGCTTCTCCTTCGGGTGTTTGATACTCCTCGCGGAAGTGCCCACCGCACGACTCTTCCCTAGTGAGGGCGTCACGTGCCATAAGCTCTCCCAACTCCAGAAAGTCGGCAACTCGTCCGGCCTTTTCCAGTTCCTGGTTTATGGAGTCAGCAGTTCCGGGTATCTTGACATCCTTCCAGAACTCATCCCTTAACGCGGCAATTTCAGTTATTGCCTTCTTGAGTCCCTTTTCATTACGTGCCATTCCAACATTCTCCCACATTATATGACCGAGGCGACGATGGAAGGTATCAACAGATGTTTTACCCTTAACATTCATTAGTCTGTTAAGTTGATTGCTTACAGCCTTTTCAGCTTCCATGAATTCAGGAAGTTCCGTTGAAATTTTTGGCACCCGGATCTGGTCAGCCAGGTAATTCTGAATAGTATAGGGCAGAACGAAATAACCATCGGCCAATCCCTGCATGAGTGCTGATGCCCCGAGACGGTTGGCACC
>CALCQV010000164.1 GCA_937894795.1 uncultured Bacteroidales bacterium | reverse complement strand
GTCCATCGTCATTTAGTACAGATTTGAAATCTATACTAAATGACGATGGACGGATGACTCTTGAAGAGAAGGAATTCAAGTTAAATTCAATAAAACGAATGAACCTTGAAGATCAGGAGGTAAAGGACTTGATTTCACAGGCAGAACAGAAACTGGCAGTTGAAAGGGCTGCCATTGAAAAACGTAAGGAAGAAGAACGGTTGGCATTGGAAAGGGCGAACAAAGACAAAGGGAAATTTATAAGTATTAATGATGCCTTTAATGCGGTTGCCGGTGCCGGCAGTGTGGCCAATGCCAATATGGCAATACGTGAAACCCTGCAGCAATTTGCCAATGATGATGTGCCTGTGTTGATACTCATCAGCCAGGATGGAGACATTAAGGACTATGATGAGCCAACAACCATAAAGAAATACCTTGAATATCTGAAAGACCTTAAAAAGTCACCAAATAAGGTCATCGACACTGAGTATGACTCAAATGGGAAAATTAAATTACTTGAACTCCAAAAAAAATAAATGATCATGACAAAATTTAAAATATTTATATGGCTATTCTCTTTATTAATGGGTTATAGCCAGGTCTACGCACAAAATGATATAAGCCCTGCCCGTAAAATGGCTATTGACTCATTGGCTCTGGAAAAAGTCAGAGATTTGAGCAAATATATCAGCATTGTTGGCAATAAAGATACTCCATGGTCGGAAGCCAACAGGGTTATTGAACGTACACTCGAATTATTTGCTGATGGGGCTATGATGGGAGTTTCAAGTATTAACCGCGAAGAGGTTAACTATTATGGTGTCAGGGAATACCTTGAGCGACTAATGGCTCTTAATTATGATAAAGTTAATATTGAGTGGTATAATATTCAATATATAAGTGATCTTGAACGTCAGCCTGATGGTAGATATGTTGGTGTGATTACTATCTATCAACGCTTTGAAGGTACCACAGAAGAAGGATTACGATATGTGGACGTTACAAAAAAGGATATTACCGTATATGTTGAGCGCAAATCAACCCAGATATCCGGGCGCATAATAGGTTTCTGGGATGTGCTTTTAGGTGATATAAGAGTATCGGAAACCAAACCGGGCTGAAGATAAACATTGAATATGGACTATAGTGCATGGACATTACTCTTTTTATGATGTTCATGCACTTGTTACATTTATATCATTGATTCATTATTATTTTGTCAAGTGTTCAGTATATGAAACAAATATGGTTAATAATACTCCTTTCAATAATTATCTTGTCTGAACTGACAGCCCAGAATTCTATGGTAGTAGATGAAGGGATACTAAATGCTTCAACAAAACAGGTTAACCAGTTTTTCAGGAGGTTTAATGGTGAAGAAAGCCCTAAAGGGGTGAGATATTATGAAAAGGATAAGGATTACAGGAATCCGGCGCTGCGCGGTAAGTACCTGAATATTCTGTTCGACAATATGAATGCGTCATTGACTGATCCCCTTAAAGAGGCCTTTATCAGGGATGCCAACAGTACAACAAGTCCACAATATCTTGATTTCCATAATGACGGCTGGTTTGCCGAAGTAGTGACCAAGTTTCTTTATCAGGGAAAGGATGTTTATATTACACTGTATATGAACATTGAGCAGGAAAACCTTGGGTATAAATGGGTAATCTCAAATTTATACTTTCCGCATTTTACCAATCTCTTTAATTCCACATCTGGTGAATCTTCGAAATTCCTTCACCCTATGAGCCATGAAATTGATTTTATGAACCTTATCAGGGTATTCAGCGATAAGGATAATGTTGAGCTTTATGCCGATAAAAATCATAAGATCGACTATCTCTCTATTTTACTTTATGAACTGAAAAAAGGAAATCTAAAGTATCAATCGGTTACCGATCTGAAATTTCACTTTTTTCAAATTAATGGTTGGTATTTCGAAGTGTCAAATTTTAACCGGCCGGGTGCCAATTCAGGCTGGCTGATTTCAAATCTTATGCGAGTCAAGAATGAAGAAGAAAAAGATGTTGTTGTTAAATTTATCATGCATGAATAAGTTCCGGCTTTTATTGATATTGCTTTCTTGTCTCCTGTTGAATATTTCATACGCACAAAGTGGGGCAAATGGTGGTGTGCAGCTATCGGAAGAAGAGAAGACTGCTTTCGAACAGCAAGCCCGCCAGCTTGTGAATTTTATGGAATTTGCCTTCAATACCATTGGTTCAGGTAAAACAGATTATAAGGACAAACATACCATTATTGAGCAGTCATATCTTAAGTTTTTTAAAAACGAGAAAGTTCAGATTGAGGATGATCTCGTTGAGAAACGGGATATGGTTACCAATAAAGATGTACAAGCGTATCTAAAGGATATTGATTTCTTTTTTAAGACGGTAACCTTTAAATATACCATTGAAGAGATCACTCAGGAAATCAGTGAATCGGGTGATATCTATTTCAAGATAAAAGCAAGCAGGAATATTAAGGGTACTGCACTTGACGGTAAACAAATAAATGATAACAGGCCCAGGTATATTGAAGTTAATCTTGATCCTACGACAAGAGACCTGAAGATTGCCAGTGTTTATACTACAAAATCAAATGAAGTTCAGGAATTGATTGCCTGGTGGAATTCACTTACCAATGGGTGGCGTCATTATTTGACCGGTGACAGTAAAGTCAATGACAGCGTCTATTTAAAAGATGTTATCCTGATACATAATGATTATATCATAAAGGAGAATATTTACTCAGCCTATGGCGATACTCTTGCCATGGTTGATACAATCATGATGAATGAGAGCAGGGTATTGCCCGAAGTAAGGCGTATACTGAGAACTGATAAGATTGATATATCAGGCGTTCCTCATATTTATGATTTAAAACCGCTTTATGCCTTTAGCGGATTAAAACAACTAAATATTTCAAAAGGCAGGGTGCCTGACCTGGATCCCATAAGGAACCTCTCGAAATTGGAATCACTCATTGCAGCAGGCAGTCTTATTAATAGTGTGGAGCCCATCAGGTATATACCCAACCTGCGCGTGCTCGACATTTCAGGTACACTGGTGAGAGATATAAAGCCATTGGAATCTATGGAATCACTTGAAATACTCAATCTGGCAGACAGCAGGGTTGATAGCATTGGAATTGTTAAAGAGCTCACCAAATTGCGTGAAATAAATTTCAGCGGGTTAAATATTGCAGATATTCAGGTACTCGGTAATTTAAAGAATCTAGAAGTAGTTGAATTATCGAGGTTAAATATTTCATCCTTAAAAGGTATTAGTGATTTACCGGCCATCAGGAGGTTATCAATGGATAATACCATGGTTCAGGATTTGAAAGAAATTTCAAATTTGCATACCCTGGAATATCTGTTTCTTGAAAATACAGAAGTAAGTTCTCTTAAGCCTCTTGAAAAGTTGACAGGGCTGAAGATGGTATACTGTGACAAGACAAAGATTGGAAGGGCAGAGGCAATGAATTTCATGCAAGTCCGGCCATCAGTCAGAGTAATATATGAATCGCAGGAATTAATGGCCTGGTGGGAGATGCTTCCCAAAGAATGGCAAAATGTGTTCTCCTTATTGGTAGAGTTGTCTGAGCCGCCTACCAGGGAACAGCTACACGATGTATCGTTTCTCAAGGCTCTGGATGTTTCGGGTAATGCCTCAATCAGCAGTATATCCCCATTGGAGAAGATTTCATCTCTAAGCTATTTAAACATTGCCGGAACAAAGGTAAGTGACTTACAGCCCATTGCTAACCTGTTTGATATGGAAACTCTTATATTGAGCAGTACTGCCGTTGATAATCTTAATCCGCTTTCCGCACTGTCACGTTTAAAGGAAATTGACTTCTCCAAATGTAAGGTCACTTCGATTGAACCGTTGCTAAAATTACCCGAGATGAAGTCAATAATCATGGATTCAACTGGTGTGGCAGATGCCGGATCCTTAAGCAGGATGAAACGACTGGAAGAAATTTATGCCGATGGAGTAAATTCAGTACCGTTGCATGTAAACAGGATACTGGATAGCCTGCCTGATGTGCTTATCATTTATCGCACAAAGTATCTGGAAGATTGGTGGAATAAGCTTCCCACAGAATGGAAGGCGATATTCAGCTCAAAGGAAAAGGTAGACGAACAACCCGACAGGATTCAACTGCATAAGGTGTCGTACATCAGGAGACTGAGTTTGCAAGGATCAGAAAATTTATCAGGTGTGGTTCCGCTTACAGTATTAACACGACTTGAGGAACTCAATATTTCCAATCAGCAGATAAATGACCTTACACCACTTAGTTATATTTCGCGATTGAAGGTGCTTGATTTTTCAAATACACCCGTAAGTGACATAAGTTTTATTGTTAGTCACAAATCATTGAAGGAGTTGAATTGTGCCAATTCACCGGTAAGTGATCTTTCACCTATAAGTGGACTGCAATCACTCATAAAGCTCAATATATCGGGGACTCAGGTAACTAAGCTCGATCCGGTCGCAATGTGCAGCAACCTTCAGGAATTGGATTGTTACAATACCAGGATCAATAACCTGAAATCGTTTGACGAACATAAAAACATCAAGATATTACGGGTCTATAATACCAGATTATCGGAAAAGAAGATTGAAAAATTTAAAAGTCTTCATCCCGGGACAGAGGTAGTGTTTTATTAAGAACCCAGCCTTCACTTGTGAAATGGATTTGGCTTGTTAATTTCTCCGGCCATGTCTGATCATTGCCGGTATAGCACACGAAGTCGGCCAATTTAATATATTCTTCAGTAAACTTCTTCGAGTTCCGGCTATCAATTATCAGGATAAACAAGCCCGGTTTTACATAATACCGAAGGCTTTGAGATTCACATACTACAGGTAAGCCATCTGAATTGCTGATTCTTTTAAACTCGTTGTATGCTTGCGGTACAAGTGTGTCAAATGTTTCAATAAAGTAAGCCTCACTGGCACCTGAAAAGACCATCTTGGCAGTGTCTTTTTGAGGATTTACACATGTTTCGGTATTAATCCTGAAAGAATTCAAGGGAAGGGGTGTATGTGCACCATGGTATTGTTCATTGCCCTTTTTGAAAGTCGAAACTTTTAATCCGATGGTCGGGGTTGTCGCTGATATTTTATTAATGATAGAAGTTGCAAGGGTTGTTTTACCAACATTTCTGCCCGAGCCTCCAATAATCAGAAGATTCTTATCGACAGGTATATTGTTATTGAATGTCATTACAGGTAAATATCAGGATACTACATATCAAATTATCACTTCAACAGAGGAGGCCTTGAAGCTGGCCCAGACGGCCAATCCCTCATGGATTCCGAGTTTGTCAAAAGCCTCAGTAGTAATGTAAGCATACAAATTGATTCCAATGTCAATGCATATCTGATAACCTTCCTTTTTGGGATTAACGTTGGTGATGATGCCCTTGAAATTATTCATGTTACTTATTTCAGGCTCATGAAGAAGAATGGAAACGGTTTTACTGCGGATAAGGATGCTGGCTTCATCATCCGTATATGAATCATTCAATAGAATGGAAACCGGCCTGTTATAATTTCCGGTAATTGATGCTCTATGGCCATTTATCGTTGCTTTAAAGAAATTTCTTTCACCTGAAAAGTTGGCTGAAAAAGTATTTCTGGGATTATCAATCACCGCCTGAGTGGTGTCTGACTGGACGATTTGCCCATCCTCTATGACAGAGATAATATTGCCAAGTGCAACTGCTTCCTCAAAATCGTGCGTAACATGCAATATTGGCATTCCCTTCCTATTAAGACTTCTAAGCAATCCTCTGATATCTGCCTTCAGGGAAGTATCAATTGCCGACAAAGGTTCGTCCAGCAGCAGTATTTGGGGCTCAGAGGCAAAGATCCGTGCAAGGGCGACCCTCTGAAGCTCACCTCCGGAAAGTACTGTTGACTTTTGAGTTAATAAATGTACAATACCCATTAATTCAGCCAGTTCTTTAACCTTAAGCACCTTGTTGTGCCTGCTAAGCTTAACCATTGGATAGGCTATATTCTGAGAAACAGTCAAATGTGGGAAGATAGCAGGCGATTGAAATATAAGACCTGTACGCCGTTTGCCGTTGGGTAATTTGGTAATATCCTTGCCAAACAGAGTAATAGTGCCGCTGTCAGGCAACGTGATCCCTGCAATTAATTCCAACAGAACAGATTTACCTGCACCGCTCTTACCCAACAAAATATGATAATCGGCCGGATTTACCTTCAAATTAACATCATTGATGGCAAAGCGATCGAATTGTTTATTTAAGTGATTAATTACGAGCATTTTCAGGATCCTTAGTTAAAAGACGCATAATGAGGAATAAGCCGATTGTGATTATAAGCAATAGCACAGCTGCCGGCCGTGCATACTGCAAGCCAAAGGAGTTGAATCTCTCAAAGATCAGCACGGAAGCAGTCATTGGATAAAAGGCAATGATTACAACGGCCCCGAATTCACTTATTCCACGGGCAAACATCATAACAGCACCGGTGACAATATGACGGAGTGCCAGAGGGATTGAGATGGTATAAAATACCCTGAAAGGTTTAACCCCCAGGTTCAAGGCCGCTTTCTCCAATCGCTCAGGAACCTGGGTAAATCCATCACGTGCAGCATTCAGGAAAAATGGAAGGCTCACAAAGGCCATAGCTATAATTATACCCAAAGGATTTCCTACGAAATCAATACCTAAGGATGAAGCTAATTTGCCCAGATTGGTATTCCGGGAAATTAATCCTAATAATGCGATTCCGGCGGCAGTATGGGGAATGACAATCGGCAGATCAATTATTCCCAGCACCAGGCGCTTCAGAAAGAAATTCCGTCGGGCCAATAACCATGCAAACGGTAGTGATATGATTGAAAATGATAATGTAGCCAGGAAACTGGCTCCCAATGATAAAGTAATACTATTCATCACTTCTTTATCACCAGCAGTCTCGAATATATCCTTAAGTTCGGTTTTTGCAAATAACCCTATTACTGGAGCTGCTATAAATAACAGAACCAATGCTCCTAGCAGATGAGCAATAATATTAAAGGTTTTATGTTTCATAACAGTTAGGCCTCAAAACTAATATATGGAAAGACAAAGTTAATTGGGAAAACCAAATCAGCAACAAATCAAATATAATTATGCAAGAGTCTTGCTTATAAGAAACCTTAATTGCGTAAGTTTGTTGAGTAAATACAATCACCAAAGTACCGTATAAAAATATTCATTATGTCAAAAAAAGTTGCACTCATTACCGGGATAACCGGTCAGGATGGTGCCTACCTTGCCGAGTTCCTTCTTAAAAAAGGATATGAAGTACATGGCTTGAAAAGAAGAAGTTCCCTATTTAATACCAATAGAATTGACCATCTGTATCAGGATCCTCATATAAGAGACCGCAATTTTGTACTCCATTATGGAGATATGACTGACTCATCCAATCTGATCAGGATTATTCAGGAAGTACAGCCGGATGAAATATATAACCTGGCGGCAATGTCGCATGTTAAAGTAAGCTTTGATTCGCCTGAATATACCGCAAATGCTGATGGTATTGGAACTTTACGGCTCCTAGAGGCAGTTCGATTGCTTGGATTAATAAATAAAACCCGTATTTACCAGGCGTCTACCAGTGAACTGTATGGCTTGGTGCAGGAAGTGCCGCAGAGTGAGAAGACACCTTTCTATCCCCGGAGCCCATACGCAGTTGCTAAGCTATATGCCTACTGGATCATAGTTAATTATAGGGAGGCATATGGGATATTCGCATCAAACGGTATTCTCTTCAACCATGAGTCACCCATAAGAGGTGAAACGTTTGTTACTCGTAAAATTACTATGGCAGTTGCCAGGATTGCCTTGGGAATGCAGGACAGGCTTTATCTGGGAAATTTAGGAGCTAAGCGTGACTGGGGTCATGCAAAGGACTATGTCAAGGCCATGTACCTGATACTGCAGCAAGATAAAGCTGATGATTATGTAATTGCAACAGGCACAACAACAGAAGTTAGGGAATTTGTAAGATTGGCCTTCGAATACATTGGTGTAGAATTACGATTTGAAGGAGAGGGAGTCAATGAAAAAGCCTTCGTGGCAAAATGCAATAATCCCGAATATCAAATACAGATAGGTAAGGAAGTGTTATCAGTAGATCCCGCCTACTTCCGTCCGACGGAAGTTGAACTTTTAATAGGTGATCCATCAAAAGCCAAGAGAGAACTAAAATGGGAACCCGAATATGACCTTCATGGCCTGATAAATGATATGATGGAAGGTGATCTGAAGTTGATGAAAAAGGATAAATATTTAATGGATGGTGGGCATACTATCTTAAACTACTTTGAATAAGGAAGCTGACAAATGGAGCATAACAGTAAGATATATGTAGCCGGTCACAGGGGACTGGTTGGTAGTGCTATCTTTAAAAATTTAAAGGAGAAAGGTTATTCAAATATAATTACCCGTACACATGCTGAGCTTGATTTGACCGATTATAGGGCAGTTTCTGATTTCTTTGAAACAGAAAAACCGGAATATGTAATACTGGCTGCTGCCAAAGTAGGTGGTATTATGGCCAATAATACATACCGGGCACAGTTTATATTTGAGAACCTCCAAATTCAGAATAATGTTATTCACAACGCATACCTGAAAGGAGTCAAAAAGCTGCTTTTTCTAGGCAGTAGTTGCGTATATCCTAAGTCGGCACCCCAGCCTATAAAAGAAGAATATCTTTTAACCGATGAGCTGGAATATACCAATGAGCCCTATGCAATTGCCAAAATTGCAGGGATGAAGATGTGTGAAGCGTATAATTTACAGTATCACACAAACTTTATCTCTGTTATGCCAACCAACTTGTTTGGACCCAATGATAATTTCCATTTAAAAGATTCACACGTACTACCGGCACTCTTAAGAAAAATGCACCTGAGCAAATTATTGGAATCCGGTGACTACAAATCAATAACGAATAATCTGGCAAAGGATTTTAAAGACAGGTCACAGGCGCCGAAAGGTGAGCAAGCTATATTGAAGTATCTGGGCGACTTTGGGATTTCAGTAGAGCCTGCATCAAAGAATGCTAAAGTCACACTTAAGATCTGGGGATCGGGAACACCCATGCGAGAATTTCTATGGAGTGATGACATGGCTGATGCTTGTGTATATCTGATGGAAACGATGGATTTTAAAGATTTGGTAACTGATAATGTTACGGGTGATGTAAAAAACAGCCATGTGAATATTGGATGGGGTAAAGAGATTAGCATAAAAGATCTTGCTTTTCTGATAAGAGATATCGTTGGGTTTACAGGTGACCTGGTTTTTGATACAACAAAGCCTGATGGTACATTACGAAAACTTCTTGATGTGTCAAAGCTTACAAATCTGGGTTGGAAGCCAAAAATGAAATTATCGGAAGGTATTGAAGAATTATATAAAATATACCTGACTGATCGGGTTATATAAAAAAGAGAGTCCCGATATCTGGGACTCTCTCTTTATACACGGAATTAATCTATTGAATAATAAGTTTCTTCACTTTACTCTCATTTCGCTGAATGATTTGCATCAGATACATTCCTTTAGGCAGATGGCTTAAGTTAAGCTCATATTGGTTCAACGACATTGTTTGATCTGAATAAAGGAAGTTTCCACTCATATCGCTTATTCTAATGGTTGTAATGCTTTCTTCTTCTGTAATGGCGTTAACCGTGAATTTGCCATCAATGGAAGGATTAGGATATACCATTACATCACGTTCAAACATTGGTTCAGTTGCGAAGGCAGCGTTTTTCCTCTTTTTTATTACCCTTACTACCACGGTTTCAGAAGAGAATAATGATGGATTTCCATTGTCGGTAACTTTCACAGTGAGTTGTATCAAACGATTATTCATCCTTCCTAAGGCTGTTGTATTGTCAACAGTGATAACACCGGTTGATGAGTTTATGGCAAATACATTCTGTGAATTACCATTTGTGATTTGGAAGGTAACCGACTGATTCAAATCAGGATCAACAGCAAGGACAGTGCCCACACTATAACCAAAAGGTGCAGTGGATAATACGTCAAATTTCTGGCCTGGAGTCACGGATGGCATTTCATTAACATCTGTGAGTGAGATGGTGACTAAATTCTGAGATGACATTACAGGTTCTCCATCATCTGATACCATCACCATAAGATCAAATAACGAGATATCCTCAAAATTAAAAGCTGCAGAATTGTTGACAGTCAATGCGCCGTGTGCAGATATGCTAAATGCATTTGAACTGTTGCCGGATATGATGGAGTAAGTTAGATTTTGGCCCTGATCAGGATCAGAGGCAACAACTTGTCCAATAAAGGTGCCTTGCAAAGAGTTTTCTGCTATTGTAAAGGATTGTGGACCAATAACCGGAGCGGAATTGATATTTTGAGTTATGTTGATTGTAACCTGGCTATTGGCCGATAATTGGGGTGTGCCATTGTCACTAACCTGAATATTAAGTATAAAGGGGTTGTTGGCGCTGGAAAGCCCACTGCTGTTCACAACTGTTATTTCACCACTTAAGCTGTTTATTGCGAATGCGTTATACTGATTACCGGTGGTTATGCTGTAAGTAATCGTTTGATTATTATCAGGATCTGTGGCAGTTACTTCTCCTACAAATGTTCCATTGGGAGCAGTGACCGGAAGTGAATACGACTGATTGGAAGTGACAGGAGGCTCATTAATGTCATTTACCTGAATTTGTACTAAACCATAATCGGTAAGGGCACCTGCTCCATTATCCTGAACAAGAACATTGAGATTAAATAAGGCATTGCTCTCAAAATTAAGCAGTTGATTATTAGCTACAGTTAAGGAGCCGGTTGAAGGATTGATGGTAAACGTATTACCGGCATTCCCCGATGTAATAGAATACGTTAGTTGTTGTCCCTGATCAGGATCCGTTGCAATTACAGATCCTACTATGCTGCCATTGGTAAGATTCTCATTAATTTCGAATCCCTGGTCATCTATTATGGGGTTCTCATTTACATCCTGCAGGTTCATAGTAATAGTGGCAGATGCAGAAGCATTCAGGTTATCGTTTACCGCTATCTGTAGGTTAAAGGTTGGATTGCTCTCAAAATTAAGTGCCTGATTATCGGAAACTGTAATTGCTCCGGTTGCCGGATTTATACTGAATGTATTATTGGTATTGCCCGAAGTAATTGAGTAAGTCAGCGTTTGTCCGGCATCAGGATCTGAAGCAACTACCTGACCGACCATAAATCCTGATGGACTATTTTCAGGAACAGAAAATGATTGATTTGAAATTACAGGAGGCTGATTACCATTAGTGGATGCGAATTCATGATAACCAATATCTGATGAATTTCCAATAGGAACGGCATTGCCAAAGTGATCCTGATTATAGCCACACATTAGCCCGGCATTGATACATGGTGAATTCTGTTGAAGTGTAAAATCATGGGCTGATGGATTGGAAAACATTGGATTGGCAACCATTGAATTCTGATCCTGTCCTGAGGCTGAACGCCATGCGGATAATGTACCATATCCGTTAATGAAGCCTGAGTATTGTGTGTTGAAGGTATTAAAATTAGATGTCAGCGTGCCATAGGTGGAATAGGCTTTAGTATTGCCGGAGATATGGAAAATATTATTCTTCGAGATGACGTTTGAGCCGGGAAGTCCTGAAATACATGTATTTACATTGTCGTAAAATACATTATTTTCGGCAAGCATATGATAATTATTTAACACACTGATAGCAGTGCGATTATGAATAAAATCGTTATAGTAAACATTGAAGTTGGTAACATAAGCATAAATACCATAATTGCCGTCCTTAAAAGTATTATACCTTACTGTTACAGAGCTGGTTGTTGGTGATAAGTAAACACAACTTGTAGTTTGATTTGTATTACCGGTCATTGTATTATACTCCAATATGCCTGTATAATTATTTCCCCAGGCAATAAAGCAAAATTTGTTACCGGTGGTGCTATGGTCCAGAGTGTTATGATGCACATAGAAGTTATGGCTGTTTGTGGAAGCAATCTGAATATTATCACCGGGCGAGTAGCTTTGGTCAGGATTTACGAAATATTTAAGGTTGACATTGTAAACATTACAATACCCGATTTCAATGTCGGGGGTATCCTTAATGTAGATACCATCATCTTGTGTATTAAAGACCTGGCAATTCAGAATTCTGTTACCGGCAGAAGTGGTCAATATTCTGATCCCCCATTGAACATCGCGCAAGATACAATCATCAATTAGGTTATTTGAGGAACCGGCACCATCTATTATTACAGCTGCTGTTACCTGACCTGTGGTAGAAGCAACTTCAAGACCGGTGATCACCATATTATAGCAACTGGTAATATCAATAACTTTGGAAGAATTACCACCGGAACTGATTATTTGGGGTTTACTTCCTGTGCCGTAAGCCCCTAATGTAATATTGTTCTTACTAGTGAGTATCAGACTGCCTGAGGTATTGTAGGTAGTGCCGGCCTTCTGAAGGTAGGTTGTTCCATTTGTCCATGTTACAGAGCTCCATGATTTGTATGGATTCTGGATAGTTCCATTCTGTGTGCTGCCTGTATAGCTGGGGTCGATATATACTGTTGTCTGACCATAAGAAAATGCTGTGATAACAAGCAGTAAAAGAAAAGTAAATGATAGGGATAATAATTTATTGGCGGCAAGATGTGAATAATTATTTTTCATATTGTGGTTTGGTTATTAGGGTTAATAGGAATTAGACTCTATAATCATTATATCCAAAATTTCATTGAGTTGAGTGCTTAAATAACTTGTTTTTTCTGTTTTATCTCAAATAATGGCAGAAGTAATCAAACCCTAAGGAATGGCAGTTAAAAAGGCCATTCCTTAAGGTTCAACAGCTACTGTCAGTTCTTTATAGCCTTTAAGGTTTTTGTTTCGGTTCCGGTATCCAGTCTGATCAAATAGGCACCGCTTGGATTCGTGCTGAGGTCCATAGTTCCTTTTGAATCCTGAACAACAGTCAGAGTTTTTACCAATCTGCCTGAAAGATCAAATACTTCGAGTTTTACATTCTCATAAGTTTTACCGAAAGCGACTGAGAATTTGCCATCGATTGATGGATTAGGATAAACCAACATCTCTTTTGGTTCTTCCACCAGGATTTCATCATCACCCAGAGCAACATCATCACCTGACTTTGAACTAATCACATTTACTGTGATAGTTTGGGTGAATGACATGTTTGGCTGCCCATTGTCAGTGACTTTTACCTTTAACAGGAACCTTGGATTAGTATTCATATTCAGGGCTGAACTGTTTTTAACATTAAGGGCACCATTGGTGAGGTTGAGAGTAAATGCGTTATTGGTATTGCCTGATACAATGGTATATTTAAGTGTTTGTCCCGGATTAGGATCACTGCCTGTAAGCTTACCAACGAAAGTTCCATTAGGTGCAAATTGAACAACAGAGAATGTACTGGCCGGCAGGTATGGGGGTTGGTTTCCTGAAGCTGCAGTTACCTGAATAGTCACTACAGCCTGCGCATTCATAACCGGACTACCATTATCAGATACTCTTACAGTAAGATTAAAGGTTTGTAGCGGAAGTGTTTTGGCAACGGTAATATTGCCGGTTGATGAATTGATTGCAAATACTGAATTTGTGTTGCCTGAGACTATTGCATATGTTAATGTTTGGCCCTGATTAGGATCAGATGCAACTACTTTGCCAACAAGTGCACCAATGGTAAGTGCCTGGGAAGCTGTAAATGACTGATTATTGATAACAGGGGCCTGATTTCCTGTATTATTTGTAACAGTCACCGTTACCGTAGCCTGTGAAGACAATACCGGTGATCCATTGTCGGTTACTTTCACGGTCAGGTTGAAATTCTGCAATGGCAGAGTTTGAGCAACGGAGATCACACCACTGGTAGAATTAATAGCAAATACATTATTTGTGTTTCCAGAGATTATGGAGAAGGTTAGTGTTTGTCCGGCATCAGGATCAGAAGCAGAGACTGTTCCAACGATTGAGCCAACTGTTGCACTTTGAGCAATAGAAAAGGCTTGATTGCCGATTACAGGTGCATTATTACCTGAACCTTGTCCGCCAACTACTTCGTGTATACCTGCATCAGGAGTACCCGACTGTGGAACCGAACCACCAAAGAAGTCCCTGCTAAGATTGACATTGGCGCCCTTGTTTATAGCTATGGAGCTTGATGTAAGGTGAAAATCGCCACTTGACGGGCTGGTGAAATTAGGATTACCTACCAAAGAGGCAGCATCATTGCCTGAGGCGTTCTTCCATGCATTAAGCGTGCTGTTGCCATTTATGAAACCTGACTGTTCCTGATTAAAGATATTATTGTTTGAGGAGACAGTTCCTTGTGCATTGATGGCTTTCGACCCTGAGCTTATATAGAAGATATTGTTCTTTAGAGTTACGCTTGTATTGGAAGTGGCTGAAACTCCGGTATTTGTATTATTATAGAATACATTGTTCCGTGCATTAAGCGAATAACTTGGTAAGATATTGATACCGGATCTGTTCTCTGAGAAAATGTTATAATAGGCATCCAATACACTTGCATAAGAATAGATACCGTAATTGCTGTTTTTGATAGTATTATATCGTACAGTTACCGTGTTGGTGGTAGGTGAAATATATATACCACTGGTGCTTGGTGTTCCAATGAGAGTATTGTTTTCAATAACGCCCGAGAAATTGCCTCCCCATGCAATAATACAGAACTTGTTACCCATGGAAGAATGGTCAATGATATTATCATGTATATTAAAATAGAGATTATTTGTAGAGGCTAATTGTATTCCATCGCCGGCTGAGTAGCTCTGATCAGGATTTACTAGGAATTTTCTATTTACGTCATAAATATTACAGAATCCGATTTCTATGGAACTGGCATCCTTTACATAGATACCATCATCGCCAATATTATGGATAGTGGAATTCATTACTTTGTTTCCGGCAGAAGCTGTCAGAATTCGAACCCCCCATTCCACATTGTGAATTAAACAGTTGTCGACAAGATTATTTGCGCTGTTGGTTCCTTGTATAATAACTCCGGCTTTCCATGTGCCACTGGAAGTAATTTCAAGGTCAGATACAACGACATTTGAAGAACTGTTAATATTTATAAAGTAATAACCGGTACCTGATGCTACTAGTTTGGCATCGGGGCCGGTTCCATAAGAACCAAGTGTTATATTTGATTTATTGGCAATTGAGATACTGCTATTGGTTGTATATGTTGTACCTCTTTTCTGAAGATATGTATCCCCATTGGTGAATGTTACTTTATTCCAGGCATTATATGGATTTGTTATGGATCCATTCTGGTTAGAAGCAGTGTTAGTTGGATCAATGTAAATAGTAGCGCTAAAAAGCATCGTTGAGTATACAAGAACGAGTAGAAGAGTTAAAAAAATAAATCTTGCATTTGCTTTGAAGTTAGGCTTAGTCGATTCAAAATGATGATTATTCATTTTATATAGTATTTGGTTTTACATGCTGTTTTCTATCCGGATGGATGAAAAATAATGCCACCTACTTCAGAAATATAAAATGATTGGGACTTAATGGACCGGCTTATACCTGAATTCTCCTATTGCTAAGGCTTTCAGTTATTTAACAAGAAATTGCCAATCGTTAAAATAGAATGCTTTTAAATAGTATAGAGGGGGAAAAAGCAAGAAAAGCACCCCGAAACGGGGAAAAATTCTACGTGAATAAGCGTGTAATTCCTTTTTAAAATGACAAAAAAAAAGCCTCCTGAAGAGAGGCTCAATGGTACAATTTAATTCAAGTACTCTTTACTCGTTGATTTCTTCTTTTTGAAGATTCCCGGTAAAGGTTTTGCATTGTTGGAATAGTATGTATACTCATACCCATAATCATACGACAGGCCTTTAGCCTTTACATCATTTATAACGAAACTTACATTAGGAATCCTCTTTTCCCTTAAGTGGTTGATATTATTTTTGAATGCTTCTTTATGTGTATAACCCTGTCGAACAACATATAGCGTAACATCAGAATGTTTGGTCAGCAAGTAAGCATCAGATACAATACCAACAGGTGGGGAGTCAATTATAATAAAATCATATAGCTCCTTGAGTTCACTGAATACCGAGTCGGTAATCTCTGAAGCAATCAGTTCCAGAGGATTGGGAGGAACAGGGCCTGCTGAAATGTAGTCGAGATTCTCGACCTGTGTCTGTTGAATAATTTCGGCCACAGATGCCTGATTTATTAAGGCAGTGCTCATACCTATAGCATTCGATAAATTCAAATCCTGATACATCTTGGGCCTCCGCATGTCAAAGCCGATGAGCAGTGTTTTCTTGCCAAAGAGTGCAAAAACAGATGCCAGATTTTGTGCAATGAAAGATTTCCCTTCACCACTATATGATGAGGTGATAAGAATCACTTGCTTGCTTTTGCCTTTTGAATAAAATTGAAGATTGGTGCGGATACTTCTGAATGATTCCGAGATCGGAGAATTGGATGATTCAGTGATTACAATCTTGTTCTTGCTATCATTATGAAATACATGACCAATGATAGGAAGATCAGTTATTGATTCAAGTTCTTTTTTACTGCTTATCTTCATATTCAGGAATTCACTGATCATGATAATGATAAAGGGGATTAAAAGTCCTCCAATACCTGCAATAATTAAATTCAAGCTACGCTTGGGATAAATAACAGAAGATGTTATGTGTCGTGCAGGATCTACCACCTCATAATCAGGAGCATTGGAGGCCCTGGCAATTTGGGCCTCTGACCGTTTTTGCAGTAGAAAAGTATAAATGGCATCATTAAGTTTAAACTTCCTCTCAATACCGAATAACTGTCGCTCAGTTGAAGGCAACCTCGACATTTGAGAACTAATTCTAGCTACTCTGTTGTTTATATCCTGAATTGCGATAAGAGTCGTTGCCGCATTATTACTGATGTTCTCTTTGATAGTCTTCTTTAAATTGTTTATTTGAATCTCTATATTGTTCAGAAACAGGTTTTTGGTATTGCCTCTGTTAAGAAGATTTGTCCTCTCGGTATTAAGTGCAATTAAATCGAGAATCAACTGATTCAATAGAGGATCTTGGACACCCATAGATGATGGGGCAATTAAATCTGACATATCACTGTTTTTGTCAAAGTAGTCCCTGATATAATCATAGTATTTCTGTTGCATCAACAATAATGCTCTCTGGTTTTCCAACTCACCCATCTTCTCGAATGATTTTTGTCCCTGAAAACTGATATCCATAACCTGATTTGAAGTTCTAAAGTTCTGTAATTTACTTTCAGCAATAGATAAAGAATCTGAAACTTCACTGATCTGGCTATCAATAAACTTAACGGTGTTGATTGCAATTCTGTTTTTCTTTTCAAGGTTCCTGTCCAGATAAGCATTTGAAAGGGTATTAAGGAAATCAGAAATCTTATATTTATTGTCTCCTTTCATGCTGATAACTACCAGGGATGATGTTTTTGATGTGTTTACTGCTGAAATGAGTGATTGATATTCAAGGGTCAAAAGGTTCAGGTTGTTGAAAACGAAATAAGTTTTCTTATTACTCCATGAAGCTATGTCCTTGGATTTGAGATGAATTTTGAAGCTGAAATTATCTCCTTTTATTTCATCTTCAAAGTTATAAACCCCGTTAATTGACACTTTATCAGCAATAAGCATGACATCATCTTCAATATATGAATACAAAGGGACATTTGTGCCAAAGGCTTCAATCTTTATTTTTTTATCATCGATTATGCGAAAATAAAAGGGTAGGTCAATTGGTTGCAAGGATGATTTATCGATGCTTATTCTAATAGGTGATTCTCTGTATATCTCTTCATCACTTTTCAGAAAGTCAAATTCAAGGGCATTCCCCATCAGATATTTTTCCTGATGAAAAGAAGTCTCCAGATTAAGTTGAATTATGGCATCATTTATCAATGTGAATGATTGCAATATCCCTATTTCATTTTCAATATTCTGATTGCCGGCAAACAATCCAAAGCCCTGCATTATGTTATCACCGGTTAAAAACTTGTTTTTCTCCTGATCCTGCAGCAGTAGAGTGGTTTGGTTTTTATAAACATTATCGGTGAACTTGTTAAACAGAAAGGCCAGCGCAATCAGAATGATAAAAGAAATAATGAACCATCTTTTATGCTGATATAGTTTGTAAAACAGCTCTTTATAATCTGTTTTCTGTTGTAGTATTTCAGATGATTTTAATTTATTCATTACTTGAAGAAGTACAATATCGTTACAAGGGTTGTTGCTGTTGCTAAAAGTGTAGAGTATGTGAAGGTTCGTAAATTTCTGAACTTGGTCTTTATCGGTTCAACAATTACAATATCGTTTGGGTGGAGGTAGAAATAATCAGACTCAATTACGCTCTTATCAGTTAAGTCGATACTATGATATTTTATGGTGCTTTCATCCTCCCTTATAAGGGTTATGTTGCTCTTATCACCATAATCAGTCATGCCACCTGCAAAGCCAATAGCCTGAAAAATATTTATCTGATCCTTAAAATATGGGAATTCGCCCTGCATCTTCACTTCGCCTAAAACAGTGATATTCGAATTAACAAACTTTATAGTGATAGATGTATTGCTTAGATATTGACTCAGCTCCTTTTCTACTTTCTCTTTAGCTTCTTTTAAGGTAAGGTTATTGACATCAATTTCACCAACAAAAGGGAAATCAATCAGCCCCTTTTCGTTAACAGTATAACTGATGAGGTTAATATCAAAGCCCGGACCATTCATAACTGTTTCATTGCTGAATATTCTGGCTGTTTCTGCCTCAATACTTAATACTTTAATGTATAGATTATCAAATGGTTGAATTCGTTTTATAGGTCTTGTATGTGTATAAGAAGATTTTATATACTCTGTAGTTTCATCCTGTACGTATTTTAACTTTTCCTGAGGAACACATCCAATAAAAAGGATAGTAATTAAAAGGGGAAGAAAAACTTTTACATTCAATCTGATGATCATGGTATCCCTGTTGTCGGTTATAAATGTTGATATTTTATTTTATCAGAGTAATATGTTTGAAAAATCAAACGTGATTTCCTTCATAATGTTCAGCAACACGATGCTTATCAACTAAAGAATCGTATTACTGTCCACTGCCTCTAATTACAGTTTGAACTGTTTTGATCAGAAGAATCATATCGAGCTTAAGTGACCAGGAGTCAATATACTGGAGGTCAAGCTTCATCCACTCATTGAAATTTATATTATTTCTATTGGGAGCAATCTGCCAGATGCAGGTTATGCCGGGCCGCATTGAAAGCCGACGTAATTGCCAGCGTTCATATTTGCTCACTTCACTGGGTAAAGGAGGCCGTGGACCCACCAATGACATATCGCCATTCAATACATTGAAAAATTGAGGAATTTCATCCAACCCTGTTTTTCGGAGGATTCCTCCTACCTTAGTTATTCTTGGGTCATTTTTCATTTTGAAGGCCGGGCCATCCATTTCATTTTGCATTTCCAGAAAGGCTCTTTGCTTTTCTGCGTCATTGACCATGGTACGGAACTTGTAAATTTCAAAGATCCTTCCCCTGAGGCCAACACGCTTCTGCTTGAATATTACCGGTCCTTTTGAAGAAGTTTTAATAACAATGGCAATGATGACTATTACTGGCGCCCAGATTAGTAAAATAAAAAAGGAAGCCAGTATGTCGACAACAAATTTCCAATGGTGAGAAAACTGATTTGCCGGTGTATTGGTAAAAGTGAGAAAAGGTATTCCATCATAATAGGTCAGATGGGTTCTGGTTGAAGGCATATGAACAAATGAAGACTGCAATCGGAAGATGACACCTATTTCTTCACATGTATAAATCAGATTTTTTATTTCCTCCTGGTTGATGTTACTACTGCAGTATAGAACTTCATCGATGATATCCTGTCTTAAAAGCTGAGGTAAATTATCAACACCTTTAATAACCTTATATCTGGTGCCAAAGACCTCCTCAATAATTTCACTATCACTTAAAATAGTGTTTATATTATATCCCCACTCTTTATGCTGTTCCAGCTTCTCAATAAAATCAATGCAGTTTGAATCGGCTATAAGAATGATATTCTGGACGTTAAGTCCCCTGTTGGCTAATTTCTTATAATATCTTGAAGTCAGCAACAATAATGTATTAACGGCCACAAAGTCTAGAATGGCGAAGCAAATGATTACATAATTGTTAATGTTATTCAAGTTAAGTGCCATCTGAAACAGTGCAAGGAAGCCGCTACCTGTAAGGACAAACAGGCCGGTTTCCAGAATAATGGTGAAGTTTTGCCTGGAGCGATAGAATTTCGTAAGATTAGATTGATTAATGCCAATGTACCAGAGAGGGATAATCAGTAATGCAATAATCAGATATTCACTATGGTATATGAGATAACTATTAAGAATGGTGCCTGTTAAATGAAACGATCCGATGAAAATGAGCACTGACATAATTGAAATGATAATTCCAAATATCCGGCTCGCCTGCTTTTCCCGTTCACGTGTCATGGTGCGATAATGGTAGATGTATTAAATAGTTAATAATAGGTTTCTCTGGTTTATAGAGTAACAACATTTTTTCACTATTGTTAATGCACTTAAATAATGTTTTTTGCAAGATAGCTTCTGATCGTTCCAATAAGCTCATCAGAAGCAGAGTCACTGATGGGAGGAACAGGTTGAATTGCCTGACGGTTGTTCAAGGCAGTGAATAATTCATCCTCATCATAAACTGATTTTACATATCCGGCCTGAGCAAAGCTTTTAGCGGTCGCCAATTGGTGATTATTCCGGTGTTCTTTAAATTTTGCGAGTCGGGGCATCACAATTATTGGTTTGCTATATTGTAAAGCTGAAATAATTGTACCCATACCGGCATGACTTACAATAAAATCAGCCTCTATAAATCTTTCATTAAATTCGTCAATAGGCATAAAATCAAACCATTTAAAGTTCCGGGGCTTATATTCAGATGCAGCTACCTGTGCAAGAATATCATTGTACCCGGTTAATGCTGACCATTTATCCATAGATCTGATAAGTCTATCAAATGGTTCCTGTGTGCCTACAACTATGAAGATCATACTATTACGGTTCCTCTATATAATGTCCGGCCTTTAGCTAAGTGAGGCCATTGAGTGAGATGCAGGTTTGTAAAGGGCTTAATTAATCGTCCACTTAAGGAGAGCCTTTCTGCATTGGCAATACTATCAATCCAAATGGTTTTGCATCCTCTGACTTTGCCGAATAATATAGCAGCCAAGCCCGGCGCTGCACCGGTTGAGATAATATAATCAGGTTTTTCCCTGGCGATTATTGAATTGATTTGGTAAGCCATCTTGAATAGTTTCATTTTGTCCCATCTGTTTGCATCTGTAACAGAATAGTATTGATATGAAGAATTTGTTTTCCCGGAAGATTTATGAGTTGAGACAACAACAAGCTCTGCATCCTCAAATGCGCTTTTCAGTCGTAACAATTGAATCCAATGACCACCTTCCGAAGCAACAGCCAGTATCTTCATTTTATTGTATTGTTTAATAATTGTATTTAGTTAGCTTTATTCAACCTCAGAAGTCGACTGCCAAATGTTTTCAGGATCGGGAAGTTGAGTTCATAAAAATGAGTCAGAAGTTCCAGTTTCATCTTGATCCTCATAAAAAAAGGTTGTCGCAAAGAAAAGTTTGAACGGCAGAATTTCATAAGTTCATCAACCGTCACTTTAATTAACTCAACAACCATATAGTTCTTTTGTTGGGAAATGAAAAGCTCAATCTCCTTCTCGGGTACAGTGATTTTAGCCACCAGGCCTTTCTGTGTGAGGGCTGAGAAATTCTGGTCAAAAAGAAAGTTCCCCTGACTGTAAAGTACCCAGGTGTTTCCTATTTTACTGACGGGTTGAATGGTATGTGGATGATGACCTAATATTATGTCAAAGCCCAGTTCAGATAATCTTTTAGCCAGTTCCCTCTGCTTTGCATTCTCAATGGTTGAGTACTCCTTGCCCCAATGAATGCTGATGATTCTGATTTCATTTTCTTCTTTTTCAATGACTCCCAGTTCATTAATCAGATCTTCATAATTGCTTTTAAAGTAAGAACTAAATATTGACTTATCCCTGACAAGGCTGACTCCCCAAATCTGGAAATCCATACCATTTTTTGATAACCTTACCGGTTTATTGTTCTTGCCAATTACAATTATACCTTTTCTTTCCAACTGCTCAACAGTATATTCCGTAACTCTTGGACCGTGTTGTGCAAAATGATTATTGGCAATATTGGCAATAACCGGGATGTCAATGCTTTCCAAAAGATCCAGGGTTTCGAGCGGAGCCAGATAAACAGCCTTTTCAATTGGAAGTGCTGATAATATATCACGGGGTGCAAGGGCTGATTCAAAATTCAGGAATAATAGATCGCCATCTGATATCATTTCAACAACATTATCAGATATCAGCTCTCTGTATTTATTCCTGAACTTACTGGAAATGCCTCTTCCGAAATGATGTACATTTTCACCGGTCATATAGTCTCCAACACTGATTATCTTAAATGGCATGGCTTTCAATAAGTTTAAATTTATCATTTGTTGGATTCATTTCTGTCATATGTTCCGTGGTAATAACCAGATTCTCAAATGATAAATGAATCTCATCTATAATTGTCTTAGCAATTTCCTCGTATTTCATTGGCTCACGGAGGTGGAGGTATAGAGTCAGCGACAAATCCTTTTGCTGGACTATTCTATAGCCATCAATAATCGGGTGTTTATAGAACACATTATTGAAATAGGATCCATGTACACTTTTGCCTTCAACCAGTTTAATCAAATCACGGGTTCTTCCTTTGAGATCTGCAATTCGCGGAGAGGTCAATCCACAGGAACATGGTTCATCAATCACTCGTCCTAAATCACCAACCCTGTACCTCACTAACGGAAAACCATAGCTGTTGAGATTTGTGAGAAGCAGCTCTGACATGCCAAATTCATTTTCAAACGACTCAACATGACAATTAAGAATATTTATGTGGTAACCATTATGCGTTGGACATTCACATGTGAGAATCCCGCCATCATTGGCACCATACATATCAAATACAGGAGTTTCAAATGCTTCTTCAATGGATTTGCGAACCTGAGGCGTCAATTGCTCAGAAGTAGTGAAAATTGCTTTAAGATTGTTTACATTCTTCAGAAGTTCAGGCTTAGTATTAATCATGTTTATTATGGAACTGGGATATCCATACAACAAGGCTGCCTTATTGGTTTTAGTGAAATTTATTACAATGTTCTTGTCGATGACATCACCCTTGATAAAATAGTTGTTTTGAAGTTTATGATAGATGGTTTCTGCAATTCTTTTATTCGTTGTTCTGAGTGAGTTGCCGGCGATTGTTATGAATGGATCCCCCGGCTTATATCCTGAGAACCTGTTCCAGAAGTAATAAATGTAAGCCCAAAACCAGGAAAGATGTTCCTTATCGACATGGTAATAAAATGGATTGCCGGTACTTCCGCCGGTTTTCTTCAGCTGGGTAGGGCGGCCTTCAATTGGGGAGTATATTTTACTATAGTTATCATTAATAATCTGCTTGTTCATCATCGGTAAACAGCTTAATACATCCAGGGGATTCTCATTAATTTGAGCAGTTGTGAATCCGCTTAATAGAGGTTTATAATAAGCATTATACTCTTTAAGATTATTAAGCAAGTCGGCAATCCTTAGAGTAATTGATTTTTTATGAAGCAAAGAGATCTCACCCTTTGAAAACAGGTCGCTATATTTTCGCAGGATGTCAGTACCCCTTATTTTATCAATTAATACTATACCGGCTCGCATTCAATTACAGATTTAATAAATTTATATTTTTTATCCCAGGTATGCTTTGAAGCCTCCAATATTCTCTGTTCCTGCAATAAAGCATTATTCTCTGCCAGGCTCTTTGTTGCCTGCATAAGAAATTCATCCGGAGTATCGGCAAAATAAACCAGTGATCCGAAAAGTTCTTCAATTACCGGTATCCGGCAGCTAATAACCGGTTTGCCCAATGCAAGGTATTCAAGTGATTTGACCGGGAATGAGTTTTTTATCCAATCGGCCATTATCCAATTCAGGAGACAAACATCAAATCCATCAGCATAGGAAGGGAGGTTTCTGAATTCAACAGGCCCTGCAAAGTATATATTTTCTTTACCCTCCAATGAACTGTAATCGCCCAGCACTTTACCAATAATCACAACCGAAAAGCCATTATTGGCAAGTTTCAGAAATACATCTTTGTCATTTGCATCTGATAAAGTGCCGAAATAACCTGCAATAGGCAGCCCTTTCCTTTTAATGACCTGAATAAAAGGATTCAATTCCTTTTTTTTTGTAAAATGAACATAATCAACGCCATGTGTAAGTAAATTCACTTCCCTGCCGGAGAGATCTTCCAATTTATGTTTGATATTGGGTGAACTGGCGAAGAGGAAGTCAACATTCCTGCTCAGGTATATTTCTTTACTTCTCAGGTTTTTCAATAATGACGTATTGCTGGTCCTAAAATCAGAGATCAGGTCAGCAGCCTGATAAACTTTCTTCTTGAATTGAAATTTTAATAAAGGTGATAAGGTAAAGTTGCCCGATATCCATAAGAGGGTCTCTTTCCATCTGATTCCCAGTAACAATGATATTACTCTGATCTGCACCTTTAAAAGTGCGGCATTTACTTTGTCAAAAAAGGAATTAAAAACCGGAATATAAAATGGAATCAGCACATACAAACTATCATCTACACGCTTAAAAATCTTCAAATGCGTTTTAAGTTTATTAGTTATCTTCTTCCACATGGATTTCTTGCTGTCAGAATTGATAGCAGGTGATTTAAAAGCAATTGGATTGACCCAAAGAATGGAATATCCATCATTCAGGAATTGAAACATTATTTGTCTGGTACTGGTAATGGAAGGCCGAAACCAATCAGGCCCGGTACAGATAATCCATTTCTTCATTTTCTAGTTCTTGTTTTATAATATCGGGATGCTCTTGATTTTACCGGAAGGCACAAGGTCATTCTGCACAATTGATGGTTTCTTATAGTAAGGGGTAAGATCCTCTTTGAAAGTCATCTGCAGATAGTCATCAATATGATACAACCTGGTTAGAATTCTTGGATTGCCTACCTGAAGTTCTTTATTGGAAGATAATACCTCCTGAAAGTACTCTGATCTTGGAATAAAAGTGTCAGTCTTAACATAAGGTTTGTAATTCCTTTTATAAGCGGATAGGAGCACATCACGGTATTTATTGTTAAGCTTAACTATCTCAACCAATAATGGTCTGATATATCGTTCATTCTTTAGAGAAACAGGAAAAGCCGTTGATTGCACCTTATTGCTTTTAGGTTCTTCTGAAGCAATTACAGTATGAGCTATCTGAGATTTTAAAAGTGAAAGTGGCAGCCTGTGATAAACATCAGCAACTCTTTTATCCATAAATGGAGCAATTGGAGTAATGAAATGCTGTGCTTTCATTAAAATAACCACTGAGTTTCTGAATGATCGGTGGTCTATATCCTGATATGTATCATAATCAAAGGGTATTTGAACGGGTGGGAACTCATTATAGATATTCCTGTAAGCCAATTCGGTATCCCATTTCTTATAATATGGAACCCACTTGTTGGCCTCTTCACTTGATATTCCCCTTGAATTGCCAAGTATTGTGGCTTTGATTGAACTTTCACGGTCAACAATACCATAATTGCGGTGTGCACTTAATTTTCCGGAGGAGCATTCGCCATATAATCCCATGAGAGCGTTGGATACATGTTGACCTGCTACTTTACCCAATGCCAGCCAGGATATTGTGGGGGTGGTATTCATTGAGGTTAAGAAACTTAGATGCTTCTTGATCTTGAACTCTTCAAGCACATGCAGGTCCTTACCGAGCAATGAGGCAATTTTTTTTACTTGAGGATAATCAAATATGCCGGTATCCATTTTAAACACAAAAGGCTGATAGGGGATAACGTTTCTTTCGAGAAAGGGCAAAAACAACCTGCTATCCTTACCTTTCGAGAGATATATACCCATCGGCTCCTGCAAATAATTTATAGTTTCTTTAAAGAATAAGTCGATAGCTGACCGAAGTTCATCAATATACTCTTTATTACTTTTTTCAGGAGTCCTGTTTACTTTCTGATAGGCCTTAAGATAATTATTGTTGCCACCCTGTCGAACCAGGATATCTGATGGTAGTACCAGCTTTATTTCGTTAAATTCGGTATGTCGGTAAGCCGGATATTCATAATGAATTATTTGAGCAATGGATTCTTCATTGACTGAGATAGAAAGGAATGGATTTGTTGAAATGGAAAATACATTATTGGATACTATGAAGTCATGAGACTTCTCATATACAAATACCCGGTTAGCGCCATAGCTATCAGTTATTAAAACAAGTTTATCGTAATTTTTTAAATAAACGAAGCCGGAGTATCGGCCGTTATATAATTTGAGTTTTTCAAACTGTTCATTTTTCACAATCTCGAGCACTTCCTTTGCGAGATCAGTGGAAACAAGTTGTGATTTGTTCTTTTTAAGGAGCTCATAATCATAGAATGTGCCTTCCATAAAAGCAAAGTCGTCATTGTCTTTAATAAAGCTGACGCAGTTCATCTTTGGAAGTAATTCAGGCAGGAGCAATGCAAATTTATATTTCCCAATGTCAAATATATGGGTGTTCTCACCAAAGCCGGCGAAGAACCGTGTAATACCCTCCATCAAAATAGCAGTGGTTCTTTCGTCATCAGCGTTACATTCAATTAAAAAGTACCCGGGTAATCGCGATGGTATTTCTTCGGTTATTTCAGTTTGATAGATGTGCTCTTTCATTTTGTTGTGTTTTAACTTAAACGCACAAGGTTCATAATGGTTGAGAAAGTGTATGATTCTTTCAACTCGATAAAAAGCTCTTCAATCATATTTATATGATTGCCATGAAACCTATGATGGAAGAGGATTCCGACGACTGATGAAAACCGGAATGACTGGTCAATCTGTGCCAGTATGTTGCTTTTTGTATAGTGATCAGCATCGTTTACATCAATGTATTTCTTTATCAGATTGGCAGAAACCGATATTTCTTTAAATCCGTAATGCTTTCTGTATTTGTTGTGATAACTTATTTTCTTTTCAAGAAGGAAATCCCGGTCTAATAGATTACCCAATTTATTTTTTATCTGATTCTTGAACGAATAGTTGATTTTAGATGATATGGCAAGATAACCCAGTTTATCAATGGCTTTCAGCGTATTTGTATTGTATGACCCATAGGGGAATGTGAAAACAGCATCCCAATGATCGCCAAAGTACTTATCCATCAGGTCTTTCCCTTTTCTAATGGTATCAAGTTGATCTTGATAGGACCGGTTTCCTCCAAATTCCATTTTTTCTTCAGGGTGTTTTCTATTGTGGTCATAGCCATGTTGAATAATCTCTATCAGCCCGGGATTTTGTTTTTTAACATCCATTAGCCAGTTGACAACATCATGGGTCACATTTGCCGGTTCAACAGCATGGCTTATAGGAACGTTATATTTAATGCACAGGTCAGTCAGATCTACAAGCTCCCGGTCAAGTCTGTCTCTAACATCATCATTCCTGAGGAAGATTTGTTTTGCTGCAGTCATCTGTTAAATTGATTTTGATATAGGTTATACGTTTCCTGACCAATTAATTCCCATGAAAATTGGTCATAAGCCCATTTCCTTATGTTATTACGGTTTTCAGGTAAATTCTGGTAAAGCGGTGACTTGAAATATTCAGTTATGGCTTCGGCCATACTTATTACTTCTATTTCATCAATCAGGAAACCTGTCTTGCCGGGCAGAATGTCGTTTTCAAAGTTCCCAACTTTTGTTGCCAAAGCAGGTAATCCGAAATTATAGGCTAAAAAGAGCACACCCGATTGATATATTTCCCTGTAAGGAAGTATAATGCAGTCGGCAGCCATGAAATATCTCTCAATTTCCTCATCCTGTATAAAGCGAATATGAGCGATTATTTGTCTGTTTAAAGTAGAATGCTCTATTTGATCTTTAATGTGCCGCAAATAGTCTTTTGATTTTGAGTTACCGGCAATAAGGAGTATAATTTCATCTTTCAGGGTTATCGGAAGATGATTAAGACTTTCAATAAGGATATCCAGGCCTTTATAAAAATCAATGTTTCCAAAAAAGAGTATCACTTTTTTTGAGGGGGCAATCTCCAGTTCATGCCTGGAAACCTCTTGATTAATCCCCTTTGTTGAAACCATATTATTCATACCATG
>CALCQV010000163.1 GCA_937894795.1 uncultured Bacteroidales bacterium | reverse complement strand
TGATTTTTCTTGCTTACTTCTTTGTATCAAGACAAAGAAGTAAGAAAAGAAAGAAAAAAGAGCCTTATCTGCCACGGCAGGTAAAACCTGCCGCCCTTTCTCTGATAATCAATCCTGTCAAGACAAAGAAGTAAGAAAAGAAAGAAAAAAAAGCCCCACCTACCCCGGTAGGTAAAACTCCTCTGTGACCGCTGAAAGCGGTCTGACTCAACCCATGATTCCCAGATAAACGGAGTTTGACACCTTCAACTGGCTTTCGGCGACAGCCTTTTCAGGGTTGTAGAAGAATATCCAGCAATGTGATGGCATAGGGTGGTTGTCAGGCACCATGACCGTAACGGTGCCATCCCTGCGCCGGGCGGTCTGTTTATTGTAAAAGAGCCTGGCGGTGCTCTCTTTGGTGTTGGGGTTGATGAGTCCGGGGTAGAAGAACACCACGGCCATGAAATCCTCATGCCGGGTTAGGGGGTTACTGATGGATGTATTCCACGTAAGGGTAAGCTGCCTTTCGGCGAACTCCACTGTGAGGTCAAACGGTGCAGGGATCACGCCGCGTGATACCATTACCTTCTCATAGTCGATGTACTGATTGGGGAAGGTGCCCGCCACCACGTTCTTGTAGAAATAGGAGCGCGCCTCATTCATGCCCGTCTTACAGGTTTTGGGTGCCTGGAAGCCGGTTTTCAGAATGGGGGAGAGCGCCCCGATGAGGTTGGAGGCCATCCTTATGCGGGTGGTTTGCGATTGCTGCCCGATGGTGTTGGGCCGATTGATGTTGGTGGACTCCTCCCTCACGGTTGGTGTACCTTTCCATGATGAATAAATGAGGTGTCCTACCTTGCCCCTGAAGGAGCCGTCGGGGTTAACTTTTGCCATAGAAGTATTTATTTTTAGTTCAGCATTCTGCGGCCAGCGTTTTGTTCTCCGATCATCACCAATGGAACATGGTGCAGGGGCGGAAAAACTTCCGCCCGTTCTGCGGCCACCGCCATGGGGAGTTTTTCGCCACCAGGTAATAACATTCTCATTATAATACCTTCCTTTACCCTCTCCCCCCGGGAGCGGGCAGGGTGAGGGGTGAGAACCGTGAACAAAGAACTACGAACTACGAACAAAGAACAGTTTTAAGTTTAGTGTTTAGGGTTTATTTTAGTGTTGATACTGCATTTAGCGCGTTTTTGAAGGGTTAAAGTTGGGGAAACTGGTTTGAATAAAAAAGTAATACATAAAAAAAAGTTATCAACAGGTTGAAAAGGATGTTGTCAGTGGTGAAAGAGGTTGACACAATTATGGAAAAAGGATGCCACAATGATCGGAAAATGAAAGTCGATATCCGGCCGGGTGAAATCGGTCAGGTATCAGGTCAGGATTCCTTAAGGAACGGTTAGCTCCGGGCATACAATACCCGTACCATCCGTGTACAATCGCCATACATCAGGTATACATATTCGTATAGTTATTGTATAGCGGTTGTATAGGCAATGTATAGGTGATGTATAAGCGATGTTAATGGTTCCAAAAGGAAGGTAAAATTGAGTTCTTGGTTCTTTGTCAGAGGCATGGGGCATAGCCTGCCCCGATTTTATCGGGAGGACAATCGTGAACTATTTATCCAATAACCAGCGGTAAGCGGGTTTGACAATAATATCAGGGGGTAAGGGTTGTTCAAGTTGGTTTTCCATTGTTATAATTGTGCCTTGTGGTATATTGTAGGTTGACATTGCTTCTTTTAAGCCTGCAATTTCACGATTTGCATTTTCAGCGTTAAGCGTGTAAACAACCTGTATGGCATGGGTAATGTGCATATTTTCCTTAATCAGGAAATCGCATTCATGCTTTTGGCTATAATAGTAAAGCTCATGACCCCTTCTCTTTAATTCAAGATAGATGGAGTTTTCAAGTAGCCGACCATTGTTTTCAGTGAACCGGAAACCCAATCTGCTGGCAATAGCATTATCCACTGCAAATACCTTGCGTGAATTCATTATTTGTTTTTTGACTGAATAGTCAAATTTCTTCAAGTAGTCAAAAAGGTAGCTTGCCCTGTAATAGTGCAGGTAATCTTTTATTGAACTCAGGCTCTTGGCTCCTGAAATCTTTTGGAGGGTTGTATATGAAAATAGTTTAGACACATTGGAAGCGAGGAAAAGTCCAATTTGTTTTATCTCATCCACATTGGTTAGTTTATATCGTGTAAGGATATCCCTGTATAATATGTCCTGAAAAAGGTCATGGGCTATTTCCAGATCATTCTCCTTTACTACGAGAGGGAACCCACCGGTTTCAAGATATGCCATCAGGTCGTTAACCAATAGCGATTGGTTTTTAACCGATAAGCTGTGAATGTTGTAGGTTCTTTTCTTAAATCGGAGGAATTCGGAAAACGAGAAGGGCCACAATTCCATTGGTTTGTTCCTGCCGGTGAGAGAAGTTGATATTTCTGAACTCAAAAGATGAGCATTGGAACCGGTTACAAAAATTTTTCGTCCTTGCTCATACATCCTGTTCAGGAACTTTTCCCATTTGGGAACCATCTGTATTTCATCAAACAGGAAAATAGGTTCTTTACGATAGGCTTCCAGATGTATTGTATAAATATCATTTAACGTTTCAACGGTTGCAGTAATGCGCTCGTCGTCAAAATTGCAGTAACAAAAATCATCAGGCTGCAAATGCATTTTCTCTTTTATAAGAAAAAGCAGTGAAGATTTCCCGCTTCGCCTTACTCCAGATATTACAACTATTTGATTTGTTGTAATATAGGGAGCCAGTGCAATGTCACGATCTATGAGACCGGTTCTGTTTAGAAAAGTCTCTTTTTGATCAATGAGAACGTCACGTAAGAATTGTTTATCCATGATTGATGCCGGTTAAATTCAATCAAAGATACGAAAGTTTTCTTTGTCAGCGAAAAGAAATAGTAAAAATTATTCTTTATGAGCGAAAAGAAAGGTTGAAAAGCGTTTCGCGTTTCGCGTTTCGCGTTTCGCGTTCAGGGTTCGGTGTTCGGCGTTCAATAGTTGTTCAAAGCTATGCGTTCAAAGGTTGTTCAAATGCCATTAGAACTATTAAGTTGGAAGCGTCCTTGTGCCTAATTATCAGTGCTTTAACCAAAAAGTCATTTTAGTGGTAATTTCCAGAAAAGGATTTTTATTGCTTTTTGGTTATTAGTGGTAAAGAGTTGTTTTTCAGTATAATACATTCAATTTTTCTGGGCAGAAATCCGATCAGTCAGTTTTCTTCATAAGCTGCTGATTCATATAATTTTATAGAGGTTTTGGGCAATCTTAACCTCCTGAGAATCGATTATAATTCTGCTGCCTATGCCATTCCCATATTATGGAAAAATAAACGCAATAGGGGGCTGAGAGCTGATTGGCTGATTGGTTGAATTGATCATTGTAATGACTTTTTATTATAATATTTGGTCATTACGATATTTTTTTATATCTTTGATAGAAAAAAACAATGTACGCACGCACGATTGAAAACCGCATAAAGGAGAAGATTAACGGTGGTAAGGCAATTGTATTGGTCGGGGCACGACAGGTTGGTAAGACCACTTTGATAAATAGCATTCTTGAAGGATCTGATTATCTGTTTCTGGATGCCGATGATCCTACCGTTCGAACCTTATTATCGAATCCGAATACGGAGCAGATACGTACGATCATGGGCGATCATAAAATTGTTTTCCTGGATGAGGCACAAAGAATTCAGGGAATCGGGCTAACCCTGAAAATAATCACCGACCAGTTTAAACATATTCAACTATTTGTGAGCGGGTCGTCGTCGTTCGACCTTGGAAATGAGTTGAATGAGCCTTTGACAGGTCGGAAATGGGGGTATGAATTGTTCCCTATTTCGTGGGAGGAGTATGAAAACAAGATTGGATTTGTTAAATCAGCGCAACAGCTGGAAAATAGGCTGCTGTATGGGTTCTATCCGGAAGTGATCAATAATCAGGGAAATGAAAAGGAAACACTGAAGAATCTTGTCAACAGTTATCTGTATAGGGATATACTCGCTTTTTCAGATATCAGGCGTCCGGAAGTGCTCGAAAAGTTGCTGCAGGCGCTGGCACTTCAGATGGGAAGAGAAGTGAATTACAATGAGCTTTCGCAGACGATTGGCATAAATAAGGTTACTATTCAGAAATACATTGAAATACTGGAGAAGGGATACATTGTTTTCAGATTAAGCAGCTTTAGCAGGAATCTCAGAAATGAAATTACCAAATCCCGAAAAATTTACTTCTATGATAATGGTCTGAGGAATATGATCCTGGGGAATTTCAATCCGCTTGAATTAAGGGGCGACAAGTGGGCTTTATGGGAAAACTTTTTGATGGCAGAAAGGCTGAAGCAGAACTCGTACAAGGAGACCTACTCCAAGATGTATTTTTGGAGAACCCAACAGCAGCAGGAAATTGACCTGGTTGAAGAGCGCGATGGCCGGATTTCAGGCTTTGAGTTCAAGTGGACAGGCAAAAAACACAATTTTCCCCAAAAATTTATGGAAACCTACCAGTCAGAAACTTTTCTGATTAGCAGGGAGAATTTTAGGGAATTTGTTGTGATATAAAGATGCGTTCAATGCCTGCGGCAACTATTGAATAAAATTCTGCTGCCTGTACAATTCCACGAACAACGAACAGGGAACAGGGAACCGGGAACAGGGTAATTACTTTCTGTTCTTTGTTCTTTGTTCGTTGTTTGTTGTTTGTTGTTCTTGGTTACGGTCATTACTTAAAGCGCATTTACGCTTTGGGGAGGGGCCTAGGGTACGAAAGCGTGAAAATCGTTCAGCGTTCAGCGATCGGCGTTCAGCGATCGGCGTTCGGTTGAACCCTCGCCATGGGTAGCCAATTTCACCTAAAAAATGATCTTTTTTTGCTGATTCTCGTCATCGCAAGATGACAAGCAAGATTTAAGCACAGCGCTGATAATGCACAGGCATTATCAGTTAATATGACAACAGCATCTGAATTAGGGTTTATAAAACACCATGAAAGAAATCAATGAGATCCAGTTTGATTATTTCCCACTCTTTTCCCTTGAGACATATGGGCGTAAAATCACCTTCAGCTTTTGAAAAATCTGTAAATCTCATGGAAAATTCATTGTGATCAGAGTAGGGATATCTTTTGGTATGTAGGTCCACCATTTGGTTATAACTGTAGAATTGGGTTAACTCATGAATATCCCAGAAATCTTTTTTCCTTCCACCTCTTAATATTACATCCATCTTCATCGCAATAATCTCTTCAATTGTTGCAAACCTGATACCTGCTTTAATGGTATATCCATGTATGTATTTATCAGTGTAATATAGATCCAGCTTGATGCATTTTTGCTTATCCTCTCCAACATAATAAGATTTACCACCTGCAACATGTACCTCTAGTGCATCAATATAGGGATAACGTTTTTTAAGGTAATTATCCAATAATTCAAAATTAACAGACCGATAGGGAGCATCGGTAAAAAGATCAATATCATCTGACTTTCTGTGTCCTAACTGTAAACTAAGTGCAGTACCTCCAACCAGGCGAAATTCATTAAATTCAGGAGCCTGCATACAATCAATAAGAATAGTCTTAAGGATGGGTGATATTGTATCAAAAAAGAGATTATCCATGGTTTTTAGCTCATTATAAATCAGCATGATTGTTGACTGGATGGATGCCATAAAATTTGGAAATTTCTCTTTTTTCCTGCTCATTGCCACGTTTTAATATTCGGTCAATAACAGCTTCTCTCTGTGTTTCCCAGTTTATTTTCTGGATATCTGTATCCCAGAATACAACAGGGCGGAATTTTGAAAGATCAGGTTTTTTTGAATTCTTAGCCATAACTACCTTAACATCATGACTGGATTGCAGGATCATTAAAAAATCCTCTTCCCAACCAAATGCCTGTCCAATTTTTATGGATAGCTCCGGATTCATTTTCCGTTTACCTTTAGTAATAGACGTAAGTGTTTGTGCAAATTCGTTTATGTCGGAAGCAAATTTAACCTTCCGGATTTTGCGCCTCTTCAATTCACGGTCAACAATGAAACCTGGATGAATGCCTCTGATTATGTCTAACTTATCTTTCATAATACAAAAGTAAACAAATTTGTTTAGAAATGTTCACTTTAGGGTGATTTTTTGTGGATTTAACGCAACATGGGTTACTGTAATGGCCGTTGCGTTAGCAAATATTAGATAAATTTTGTTCAATGCCTGCGGCGTTCAGCGTTCAGCGTCATCATTCCACGCACTAATTGTTCTTGGTTCCCCGACGAGTCGGGACAGGCTCTAAAGGCGAAGGGACTTCCGGCTACGCGCTTAGCGCCTTGGCGCTTGTCGTGAGATCTCTCGCTCCGCTCGAGATGACGGGGTCTATCATTTCAGGGGGAAGAAAAGCAGGAGGCAGCAAGGGCGGCACAGCCGCCCTTGCTGCCTCCT
>CALCQV010000162.1 GCA_937894795.1 uncultured Bacteroidales bacterium | reverse complement strand
TTAAGCGTTATATAACGCTTAAATAACGCTTAAACATCGTTTAAACAACGCTTATACCCTTAATGGCTCCTTTATACTTGTTAAAGCATTTTGTTATTTATTTTGATGAAAATCAATATCAAGCATATCGGGCAAATGATATAATTACTAAATTGCATGGATTCTTTAGTCAATGAACCATAGCAAACAAGTTTTAAACCTCTAAACAACCAACATGAAAAGGAAATTACTTACTATTCTCGCATTAATTGCGATGACAATTTCAGCCAGTGCACAAATGGATAATCTGTCAAACATGAGTGCCAAGTGGATTCGCTCAAATGTACGCAACGCATCACTTGATGGTGGTGCCGATATGGTAAATTATAATCCGGCCGGACTGGCAATGCTTGATGATGGTATTTATGTAAGTGTCAGTAACCAGATGCTATTCAGGCATCCACAGCACACCTTTAATTTCGGAGCCGGTAGTGTTATGCGCGAACAGGACGGTATGGATCCATTCCTTCCTATGTTGTATGGTGCCTGGAAAAAAGATAAGTTGGCCATTTCAACCGGCGTTTATATTTCTGGTGGCGGCGCTTCCGTGAATTACCCCGAAGGTTCTTTTAATACCACTCTGATCGGTTATAGCTTGTTGCCTTTAATGGCTGAGGCCGGTGGATATACCTCATTCAAGGATCAGTATCTGGAAGCATCCTCTTTCTATATCACCATTCCACTAGGCTTCTCTTATTCAATCAATGATCAGTTGGCCGTTTCTTTGGGTGGTCGCTATTTGATGGGAAAGAATAAAACAAAAGCAGGGCTTACATTTACCGGTTCACCGGTAGCCCCCGACAATACCATGACCGTTGATTACAAGGCTAATGCCAATGGCTTCGGCGGAGTTATAGGCGTTGACTATAAACCAATTGACAAGCTGAACATTGCCATTCATTATGAAACAAAGGTAAAACTTGATTTTGAAGCGTCAGATAATGCAGGCACCCTTGAAATGGAATCTGATGGTGACAAAAGTCGTCGCGATTTACCGGCCGTGATCAATACAGGTATCTCATATCAGCTAACCGATCAGTTGACAGCCGCCGTTGATTTGAATTATTATTTCCAAAAAAGTGCTGATTGGGACACAATCTGGGATCCCTCAAATGGAAATGATTTTCTGGCTTCAGAAGTTGCAGGCAATTGCTTGAAAGTAGCCCTGGGATTCATGTATGATATAAACGACAAGCTACAAGTTAGTCTTGGGGGTAATCAAACCTTCTATAATTATGATAATATAGAACTTTATTATACCAAGTTGGGACTCTATGAAGTACTTAAATATGACAACTTTAACCTAAGCTTGGGATTGGGGTATAATATCACTGAGAATATTCAGGTTGATCTGGGACTGATGAAAACATTCTGGAAGGATCAAACCATCAAATCATTGAATGCAGGTATTCCTGTTGACGTAAATTCTGCAGCTACCGTTATTGCCATTGGTGTTGATTTCAGATTATAGGAGAATCAGCAAATTGATCGCTACATTACCTGAGGCTGTTCCCTAACGAGGGAACAGCCTCTTTTCATTGATGAATCAATCAAACATCAGCTTTCCCTGTGAAGGGTTGATCTGCTTCTTTATTTTATCCATATCACGTTTAAGTGTAGCCACTGCCATGGCCAGATCATCATTACGGGTATTCTGTTCAGGCATTACATTGGCAATGTAATGAACAAACTTCCACACTTCCCTCACATCCTTGGCATCAATTTCATAAGGTTCATAAAGCGGATTCAGTGAGATGAGCTTGAGCTTACCGTTGGTTTTGATGTTATTATGTACCACCTTGAACATGATACCATCATCGAGCGTGAGAATAATATAAGGCATATTATCACGTATCAGGTTCCAGTTTTGGATGAACTCACCGGTTACCCATGACCCGTCGGGAATTGGATGCATTGAATCACCGCTGATCTGGAAGGTGCGGTATTTCTTCTCCTTTGAGAGGAAAGGCATGTGGAAAGCCGGCAGTACCTTTATATATTCAGGATCGGCAAAGCCGGTGCGGTAACCGGCCGATGCCTTGTGGTTTACCACCTCAATATTTTCATTGTTCGAACTATCAACTGTTGTAGCAAGTACCCTGAGCTTACTGCCTGTAATAAACACATCATACCCCCTTTCCAGTTGTGAAAGCTCACTCTCGCCAAGTTTGGTAAGATCAACCTTTAAAAGGGTATCAATGGATACACCATAGTACTTCGATAGCAGAATCAATGCCTCAACGGAAGGCTGGGCAACTTCATTTTCATATCCGCTCAGAGTGGAACGCTTCATATTGAGTGTTAGTGCCACATCATCCTGGGTACGGCCTCTGCGCTTGCGTAATAATTTAATATTTGCGCTAAAAATATTACTCATTTGTTGTACGTTATGATAAAAATGATTATATTGTAATCGCTATTTTGATTAATAACTAATCAAAGATACAACAAGAAATCATCACTTTAACAAAAAGCAATAAAAAAAATTATGCTGCCCAATTTAGAAAACAGGACAATACTTCACCTTGATCTGGACACTTTCTTTGTGGCGGTTGAGCGATTAAACAACAGCAAGCTGATTGGTGTCCCGGTAATTGTAGGGGGCATGTCTGACCGGGGAGTAGTAGCGGGATGCAGCTATGAAGCGCGCACCTTCGGTGTGCACTCAGCCATGCCCATGAGAATGGCACGGGCCCTCTGTCCTGATGCCATTGTGATACGCGGCGATATGGAACAGTACAGTCGCTATTCAAACATGGTTACCGATATTATTGCCGAGGAGTCACCTATTTATGAAAAAGCCTCCATTGACGAGCACTACATTGACATAACGGGTATGGACAGGTTCTTTGGCTCCCTTAAGTGGTCACATGAGTTGCGTGAGCGTATCATCAGGGAATCAGGGTTGCCCATTTCATTCGGGCTTTCAGTAAACAAGACCGTTTCAAAGATAGCCACCGGACAGGCGAAGCCCAATGGGGAGCTGCAGGTGATAGCACCGCGTGTTCACGAATTCCTCGATCCGCTTTCTATCAGTAAAATACCCGGTATTGGCGATAAGACATTCAAACTGCTGAGATCCATGGGTATTGCCTACATTGAAACGCTTCGCTATATGCCCCCTGAAATGGTTGAACGGGTACTCGGCAAAAATGGCATGATCATCTGGAAAAAGGCCAACGGCATTGACCATTCGGCAGTAGAAGCTTATTCAGAACGGAAATCCATAAGCTCAGAAACAACTTTTGAGCAGGATACCATTAACATTCCCATGATCAATGACCTGCTGCTTAAGATGGTTGAGAAGCTATCATTTCAGCTCAGGACCAAGCAAAAACTCACTTCATGTGTAACCGTCAAGGTACGCTATGCCAACTTCGACACCCATACGCTGCAGCACAGAATACCATACACCGCATTCGACCATGTGCTTCTGCCGGTGGTGCGTAACCTTTTCAACCGCCTGTATCAGCGCCGTATGCTGATAAGGTTGATAGGTATCAAATTCAGCTACCTCGTAAACGGTGTTCAACAGATAAATATGTTTGATGACCAGCCTGAAACCATCAGCCTTTACCAGGCCATGGACCGCATTAGAAACCGTTTTGGCACAAAGGCCATTACCCATGCTTCAACCCTCGGCGCAATAGAATACGACGAACAAATCAAAGCATAATGCACCTCACCTTCAACTCATACTATAGCCTCCGTTATGGAACCCTGCCGGTTGAGAAAATACCGCTGATTGCCATGGAAGCAGGTGCAGAAGCCATATTGCTTACCGATATCAACAACAGTACCGGTATTGTTGATTTTGTAAAGGCATGCAATAAGGAAGGGATAAAGCCCATTGCAGGAATGGAATTCCACGATGGCAACAAGCTCTTGTATACCGGCATTGCAGAGAACAATGAAGGCTTTAAAGAACTCAATGAGCTGATGAGCCGCAGCAATATCCAGCATACAGCCCTGCCCTTCCCCGCCCCGCCCTTTCGTCAGGTGGTAATTGTATACCCCATGGGTAGCAGGCGAACCGCTGAACTTGCCGAAAATGAATATATTGGTGTAACCCCATCAGATATTACAAAGTTGCCTTTATCTGACTACTCCCGACTTCCCAATAAATACATCATTCATTCGCCCATCGCCTTTACCGATGAGCAGGGCTATGAGCTTCACCGCTATCTGAGAGCCATTGACAACAACATACTCCTCAGCAAACTTAATGCCGGGATGGTGGCAGGCAGCGATCGTATGATGAAAACGCATGCTGAACTGGCTGCAATTTTCAAGCACTACCCCGACCTTATAAGGAATACCGAAAGAATTACCGGCAGATGCAGAATTGCCTTCGACTACAAAAGCATCAAGAATAAAAAGACCTTTACCGGGAGTGCTTATGACGACAGGCTACTGTTGGAGAAACTAACTTTCGACGGACTGGTATATCGCTATGGTTCAAAAAATGCGGAAGCTAAAAGACGGGTAAGGCATGAACTGGATATTATTGACAGGCTTGGTTTCTGTTCCTATTTCCTGATTACATGGGATATAATCAGGTATTCCATGTCGCGTGGCTTTTACCATGTGGGCCGTGGCAGCGGGGCCAACAGCATAGTAGCCTACTGCCTGCGTATCACTGATGTGGACCCCATAGAGCTGAACCTCTATTTTGAGCGTTTCCTGAATCCAAAACGCAGCAGTCCTCCTGATTTTGATATTGACTACTCATGGAAAGAGCGCGATGAAGTACTTGATTATATTTTCAAGCGCTACGGCCGGGAGCATACAGCCCTGCTTGGAGCCATGTCAACCTTCAAGGGAAAGTCAATACTGCGTGAACTGGGTAAGGTTGTAGGTTTGCCGAAATCGGAACTCGATAAACTGGTAGAATCCCCCCCTGCCCCTGCCGATCAGGATCACATTACCCGCAAGATCATGGAAATAGGCATTCGCATGACTGACTTCCCCAATATCAGGAGCATCCATGCAGGAGGTGTTCTAATCTCAGAAGAGCCAATAACCTGTTATACGGCGCTTGATCTTCCACCCAAGTCAATGCCCGTTACCCAATGGGATATGTATGTGGCAGAAGATGTTGGTTTTGAGAAACTTGATATACTCAGCCAGCGGGGTATCGGACACATCAAGGAAAGTGTTGAAATAATCAAGGAAAATGCAGGTGTGAGTATTGACGTTCATCAGGTACAGAAGTTCAAGAAGGACCCTGAAGTGAAAAGGCTGTTGAGCAGTGGAGAAACTACAGGCTGCTTCTATATTGAGAGCCCCGGAATGCGCGGCCTCATTACCAAACTGCGGTGCGACGACTATATCACGCTGGTTGCGGCCAGTTCCATCATAAGGCCCGGTGTTGCGCGGTCAGGAATGATGAGGGAGTACATTGTACGTTTCCACAATCCAAATGGGTTCCAGTATATACACCCGGTTATGAAGGAACAACTCAGTGAAACCTATGGTGTTATGGTTTACCAGGAAGATGTACTCAAGATATGCCATCATTATGCAGGGCTTGATCTGGCTGATGCCGATGTACTGAGAAGAGCCATGAGCGGCAAATACCGGTCGAGGGTTGAATTCCAGAAGATTGTTGATAAGTTCTTCGACAACTGCAGAAAGCAGGGCCATCCTGAAGAGGTGACCAGGGAAGTGTGGCGGCAGATAGAATCATTTGCAGGTTATTCATTTTCAAAAGCCCACTCAGCCTCCTTCGCCGTTGAGAGTTACCAAAGCCTGTTTCTAAAAGCCTACTTCCCCATGGAATTCATGGTAGCTGTAGCCAATAACTTTGGTGGATATTATCAAAGTTGGGTCTATTTCAATGAAGCAAAGCGCTGGGGCGCCATACTGGAACTGCCTTGTGTAAACAGGAGCAAGTATATGAACAGGATTACTGAAAAAACCATATTCATTGGACTGGTACACATATCAGGGCTCGAAAGTGAACTTGCTCACCGTATAATATCTGAGCGGGAGGAGAATGGCGAGTATGCAGGATTGGATGATTTCAGTCAGCGCGTTAATCCCGGGCTTGAGCAGATGGTTCTGCTCATACGTTCAGGGGCGCTTAGGTTCACTGAACTTAACAAACAGCAATTGCTATGGCAGGCACACATGATGCTGGGCAAAACAAAGAAAGTAACATCGCCCGTTTTGTTCGTGCAGGGCGTTAAGCAGTTTGAACTTCCTGCATTCGTTCATAATCCTATTGAAGATGCCTATGATGAAATGGAGCTTCTTGATTTTCCGGTAAGTATGAGCTATTTTGATATGCTTATTACCCGTTTCAGGGGTGAAATGATGGCCCATTCTCTCAAAAGTTCTGTAGGCAAACAGGTTAGAATGGCTGGAGCTCTTGTTACAATCAAGTATGTGCGTACCATAAAGCATGAAATCATGCAGTTTGTGACTTTCATTGACAATGAAGGTGAATTCTTTGATGTGGTTATGTTTCCCGATATTCTGAAACGGAATCCTACCCGTGGTCGTGGGGTATACCTTATTTTGGGAACTGTGGTTGATGATTTCGGTTATCCGTCAGTTGAGGCGCAGCGAATGGCAAAGCTCCCTCCCCAGCCAGACCCCCGATACAGATGATGGAGAAACTTATGTATTATAAGTAATTGAGTTAAGGGCAACTGATGTATTACAGGTATTTACGTTAAAGGGAACTGCTGTATTACACGTATTTGCGTAAGGTGGAAATGAGTTCTTCTTTCCTTATGGGCTTGGCAATATAATCGTTGCAACCTGCTTCACGGCTTCGTTCACGTTCACCCATCATGGCAAAGGCAGTCTGCGCTATTATTGGCAGTTCAGGCCTGAACTTCTTGATTTCCTGCGTGGCTTTATAGCCATCAAGAACAGGAAGCTCAATATCCATCAGAATAAGGTCGATTGAATTATCCTTTTTTGCAATCTCTATGGCTTTCAAACCGTTATTGGCTCTCTGGATTTTGCAATTCATCTTCTGCAATAGGGAGCTAAGATAGAAGTAGTTGGTATCAACATCTTCCACAATTAGTATGTTCTTTCCCATTAAGTCAAATGCCAGCCTGGCTTCCTCACCATTTTCCTGCTTTTCCTTCGATACATGCCTTGCACCCAGTCGCAATGGCAGGTTAAAGAAGAATGTTGAGCCTTCACCCGGTATTGAATCTACCCAAATAGCTCCACCAAGCATCTCAACCAGATTCTTTGATATGGTAAGTCCTAAACCGGTACCCGACAGGTTTCGTGAAATAGCTTCCTGTACCTGGCCAAATCTTTCAAAAATCAGCTTCTGCTTGTCAGGTGCAATGCCAATACCTGAATCTCTGACAAAGAACTCAATGGAGCCTGATTTGATCTGGTATCCGAATTCTATGAAACCTTCATCAGTAAATTTGACAGCATTGCCTATCAGGTTATTGAGAATCTGTTTGAGCCTTGTACAATCGGTTTGCAATGCAAAATCGCTCTCAGGATGCCCAAGCCGGACATACAAATTAAGATGTTGCTTTTTCTGACGAACAAGTTCTTGTTTGAAATAGGTTTCCAGGTCAGATATCATTTCATTTACAAGACAATCAGAATAATCAAGCTTTAATTGTCCGGCTTCAATCTTTGATATATCAATAATGTCATTGATAAGCCTTAGCAAGTTATCACCACTTTTGATAATTACATCTAGAAACCGGTTTTTCTGTTCCCTGTTAAGGTCAGTATCCTGCAGCATTTCGGCAAAACCCACAATAGCATTCATGGGAGTTCTGATTTCATGCGACATATTGGAGAGGAACAGGCTCTTCAATCTGTCGGATTCTTCAGCTTTTCTCTTGGCTTCCTGCAATGTTTCTTCAGCTTTAAGCCTGTACAGGCCTAAGGCGAACATATTAATGAACCGCTGACTTATGGCGATAGTTTCAGATGTATAATCCTCATCAGCATTACCAATTATCAATAAACCGGTGAGCTTTTTATTTGTGAATGCAGGTACACTGATAAGTCTGTCAACGGTAGTTTCGTCATTATGAAAACCCGGTAGTATAATGGATGTTTCTTTATTAAGAACAAAAGGTTGCGTAGACTCCAGGAGCTGGTTAAGGAATGCAAATTGCTTATCCGTATATTCATCCGGATGAACACTTATTATTTCATTTTCATTTTCATGGTTGAAGAGTGTAAAGCCATTACCACTCTCATCGGGTGAATAGATAACGGAGAATTTACTACCGGTCAGGGTTTTTACAAATTCCTGTACAAGCCTTGAAACATGCAAAGGTGTTACGGTATCTTTGAGTAACTCCATGCTTATTTGGGCTATTGCTTCGCTTGTATTAAGCTCTTTTGTAAGATTGATCTCTGCAAGACGTCCTTCAGATATATCCGTAATAAATCCACCCAAACTTACCACCTGATCATATTGATCGTAAGTAGCCTTCCCCTTTTCAAATACCCATTTTACCTTCCCCTGTTTGGTCATTATACGATACTGCAGATCATAATGCCGTTTTCGTTTGATAGCATGCTGGATCGTATCCCATACCATCTGCTTGTCGTCAGGATGAATCAGATCACCATAATGGATTTTATTATTATTGACAAGATCGGATGTTGAATAGCCGGTTAGCGCCTTACATCCAACACTGGCAAACTCTATAGTCCAGTTCGTTTCATTCAGACACCTGAAAACCATTCCCGGCAGATTGGAAAAGAGATCCTCGAGGATACTCTGATAATTTTCAATCTCCTTTTTGCTTCTAATTTCACCTGTCCTATCGTGGTAATAAAGTAAAACGGAATGCTTTCCATTCTTGCCTGAAATAACAGGAAAACCATTGATTTCATAGTAATGCTTATATCCTTCACGATCAGTATATTCGTGTGACTCCACAAAGGGCACCATCATATTCCTCATCGTTTCTAAAAAGACTTTATAGGGAACTGCACTGTCAACAATGAAAGGTATATTCTCGAGGCTTTCCCTATGGATTAATTTGTTTTCGAGTTCCAGATGTGCCTTATTTCGTAGGATATAAACTTTATTATCAATATCTACAATGCAGAAAGGGAATTGAGAGGTATTAATGATGGCTTTGAATATCTCATTATCAGGCCGTTCAGCAAGATCAACAAAGGTGGCCAAATAATCAGAATCACTCCGTTCCTTTTTTAAGTTGATGAGGTATCCAATTCCTTTCAATGGAGTGAAAGTGAGGGAGAACCTATCAGGTTTGGGATTGTCAGGCTCAGTTGCCGGCTGACCATTAGCGATTATCAAGTCAGCCTTAAAAGTGTTTGATTCTGCAATCAAGGCCCTAAAATCATAAATGTTTGCAACACTATGCAAGTGGAGAACATTCAATAGACTTTTTCCCTTGAAATCATTTGGTAATTCAATTTCATTTGCAAGCTGGCCGGTGTAATCAATGATGACCAAATCTTTATCAACTACAATATATGAAGCCGGCAATTCAGAAAATGCCAGCTGATATAATGATGGGATCAAGCCATCTTTGTTATCCATATCCATATAGTTGATAGTTACGCCTTCATTACCGGATAAAACACTGCAATTTACATCATTTATTTAATACAGGCGCATTTATGTAAATAAAGGAGTCAACCATAGCATTGTTTTCGGTCATCATATGTTACCTTCAATTGAGCAAATTTACTGAATTTGATTTAAAAAATTATGCAATCATTGCAGGAGTGATGTAAAAATAAAATAATTTTGCACCCGAATTCTTCAGGGCAGGGTGAAATTCCCGATCGGCGGTATAGTCCGCTACTCTAAAAAATAATTTTAGACTGAACCGGTTTGATTCCGGTACCGACAGTAAAGTCTGGATGGAAGAAGTGATTCATATATTGACCGGTTGGCTCTATTGCCTCTCTTGGATCTATTTGGTAAAGCCTGTCCTGAGGTTTTGTTTTGGTATATATTTTAATAACCTTAGGACACCATGATCAAGAAATTCTCATTACTGGCAGGTTTACTCCTCTCTATTTCAATCTATTCAGTTGCGCAAGTAACATTCAGGGGACAAGTTCTGGATGAAGAAACCGGATACCCTATACCCAGTGTTAATATACTGGTCGATTCCATTCAAAAGGGCACTATCACTGATGAGTCAGGCCATTTTATATTATATCTTGATGAAGCTCAATACAAACTAACAGTCAGTTACATAGGTTACGAATCATGGACCGGACTTATTAATTTATCAAATAATCAGAAATTTATCAGAATCAAATTAAAGCTTAAAGTAACAGGTTTGGATGAGGTTACAATTCTCTCAGACTATGCAAGAGAACGTGAAACCCCTGTTGCAATGAGCAATATTAAGCCTGCTATAATTGAACAGCAGATGGGCAACCAGGATTATCCTGAGCTAATGAAGATGGTACCCGGAGTTTATGCCACAAAATTAGGTGGTGGAACAGGAGATGCAAGAATAAGTATCAGAGGATTTCAACAGGAGAATATTGCATTGCTATTGAACGGAGTACCTGTTAGCAGCGTAGAAAACGGCTTGGTATACTGGTCAAACTGGGCAGGACTGGGTGACGCAACGCAAACTATTCAGGTACAAAGAGGCTTGGGTGCTTCACGTGTTGCCCTGAATTCAGTGGGCGGTACCATAAATATAATTACCAAGTCAACCGAGGCTAAAAAAGGCGGTAGCATTCGCTTCTCCATGAGTGATTATGGCAATCATAAAACAACCCTTTCCTTGTCGACGGGTAAAATGGATAATGGCTTTGCTATTACCTTTTTGGGATCACACACACGAGGTCCCGGTTATATTGATGCAACCAATGTAAACTCATGGGCCTGGTTTCTTACCATAAGCAAACAGATAAGTGACCGGCAATCAATTGTATTTACAGGATTAGGAGCTCCTGAACGTCATGGTCAGAGAACTTTTGGCTTAACCAAAGAACAATATGAACGCTATGGCAACAAGTATAACCCAAACTGGGGTATGTTCAATGACAAGATCAACAGCCTGGCAGAGAACTTCTACCATAAACCCCAGCTTGCACTTAATCACTATCTGTCATTCAACAAAGGATTGCTCTCAAGTTCAGCTTACTTGTCATTTGGCCATGGTGGTGGCAATTTCTCCGAATCATTTATGAGTGAACCTGCACTCTCTTTCCGCAAAAACAACCAGATAGACTGGGATGCCATCTATTTACAAAATCTGCAAAATGATGATTCAGCTCAACTGGCTAATGGACAATACGTTAAAGGTTTCTCTAAAATTGTTCAAACTGAATATATAGCTGACCATGTTTGGGTCGGCGGACTCTCGAACCTGAATTATAACTTGTCAGACCGCTTAAAAATGATTACCGGTATTCATTTCAGATACTTCAAGTCAAACCTCCGTGAAGAGATAAGTAATCTACTCGGAGGCAATTACTGGATTGACAACTATTACTGGTCGATGGCCGGAATATCAGGCAGAAACCAGATAAAAACAGTAGGCGATATCATTAATGTTGATAATGACTCCAGAGTAGACATAGGTAGTTATTTTCTTCAAATAGAGTATTCGCTGCCCAAGGTTAAACTTTTTGCCGCCTCTACCCTATCGCAACACTGGTATAGACGCACTGACAGGATTAATTATATAGAGAATACATCCAGCGAATTGGTAACAAAGGGAGGTTTTGATGTGAAGGCAGGAGCCAATTACAATATTACACAGAACCATAATATATACTTCAATACCGGTTATTACTCAAAAGCCCCCTATTTCAAATTCGTGTTTGCCAACTTCAGCAATGCGGTAGTTGAAAACCTTACAAATGAAAAAATAACAGCTGCCGAGCTTGGTTATGGCTACAACAAAAGCACTGCAAATGTGAATATTAACCTATACTACACACTCTGGGAAGACAAATCCTTATTGTCGAGAGAAAATATACAGCTGGAGAACAACCAGCAAACAAGGGCGCTTATCAGAGGTTTGGATGCCGTTCATAAAGGCATTGAAATTGAAGCATCAAGAGCAATATCTCACAATTTTGATCTGGGATTCACTTTCTCATATGGTGACTGGAAATGGACCAACGACGTAAATGCAGAACTGTATGATAACAACCAGGTACTGATTGACTCCACGCAGGTATTCTCAAAAGGACTATGGGTTGGTGATACACCTCAATTGCAAATCGGTGTTTATAGTGATCTCCAGCTTCCGGGTAACATCAGGTTAAGTGCCAATTGGCTGTTTTATGATAAGATATATGCCAACTTTGACCCTGCAGGCAGGAATAATCCCAACGACAGGAATCAGCCATTCCGTTTGCCCTCATACCATACCATTGATATGCATGCTTTTCACGACTTTAATATAAGCGCAATGAAAGCTACAGCAGGAATAAGCGTATTTAATATTCTAAATCACGAATCAATAATGCGTGGCGAAGATGGAGCCACACACGATATTGACACCTTCACCGGATTCTGGTCGCCCGGAAGAACCTTCAACTTCTCACTAAAAATTAATTTCTGATTGGCAGTTAATCACTCAGAATCATAATTCATTAAGTAGTGCTTTCATGACTGCCTGAACATTATCGGCCAGCTCATACAAATGTTCGTTGCCAATAGATTTGATAGTCCGTTCAGGATTAATGGTTGATACCATGGTATGGCCATCCGCTGACTGCTGTACCACGATGTTACATGGCAACATTAGACCAATATTTCTTTCCTTACTTACCGCAATATTGGCGAAATTAGGATTACAGGCGCCAAGAATACGATAAGGTCTGATTTCAGCCCCTATCTTATCATGTAAAGTCTTTTGAACATCTATTTGTGTAAGAATTCCAAAACCATGAGTTTTCAGAAGCTCACTAATCTTTCCAATTGCCTCATCAACAGAGTAATCAACTTGCTTTTCGAAATAGTATTCCATAATAGCTGGTGTTATTTTTATTTATCTGAATATTATACATTAATTACCGGGTCACATGATACATGAAATAAGCATGATGAATGAGCAGAGAACTTCAAAAAACTGAACCACTAACAATTAAATGGTCAAGTTATCGTACTATCTATATGCATAGAATAACTACAGTTCTATTTTTTTTAACTTTGCAAATCATCAGTAAATAAAAGCATTCAGCGCACAAACACACTAAACCTGTTGAAAGTTCAATAAGTCTTTTTTAGCTATTGAATTCCAAACTATAAATATATTGAAAAAAGCTAAATGTTAAAGAATAAATCAATACTATTTGTAACTACACTAAGCTCATTCCTTACTCCTTTCATGGGATCGGCCATCAATATTGCCTTACCTTCAATGGGTGAAGAGTTATCAATGAATACAATTTCATTGGGTTGGGTTGCAACATCTTACTTACTTGCAGCATCATTATTTCTATTACCGTTTGGAAAATTAGCCGACAGGAATGGACGAAAGAATTACTTTTTAGCCGGTATTTTTATATTCGTAATTGCGTCACTTGTAACAGGTTTAGCAGCCAATGCCTGGATGCTCATTGCATCAAGGATTCTTAATGGTATTGGTGGTGCTCTTATTTATGCAACTGCAATTGCTATCCTTACATCATCATACGATAAAAGTATCAGAGGCAAAGTGCTGGGAATCAATGTGGCATCTGTATATCTTGGTTTAACCCTTGGCCCTACCATTGGTGGATTCCTGACAATGTATCTTGGATGGCGAAGCATATTTTATTTAACTGCTCTGTTAGGTGCCATAACCATTCCATTTGCAATAGCCAAATTACCTGCTGATACCGCCGGTAATAAGGAAAAACCTTTTGATATGCCAGGCAGTATCGTATATGGTTTTAGTCTTGCATTGATCATTTATGGGTTTCCTCAAATACCTTCTGCCATAGGATTTATAATGCTTTTATTGGGAATTTTTGGTCTCATTGCATTTGTAAGTATAGAAAGTAAAGCGCAAGATCCTCTGCTTAACTTGAAACAGTTCAGATACAACAAAGTGTTCATCTTCTCTAATATGGCGGCATTTATCAACTACAGTTCCACATTTGCCGTTGTATTTTTGCTAAGTTTTTATCTTCAGCAGGTCAAACATTTGTCACCACGTGAATCGGGCCTCATTCTTATGGCTCAACCTATTATAATGACAATCTTTTCACCTCTGGCCGGAAAACTGAGTGATAGAATTGAACCCGCCATTGTGGCATCCATCGGCATGGCTATTACAGCCTTGGGGATGGTGCCATTTATATTCCTGGACAAAGAAACAGGTATTTTATTTATTGTGCTTATTCTCATGCTATTAGGACTAGGATTTGCACTATTTTCTTCACCTAACACCAATGCTGTAATGAGTTCAGTGAGAACTCCGGAATATGGAATTGCTTCTGCAACTTTAGGAACCATGCGATTGGTTGGACAAACAATGAGCATGGGTATAACGATGATGATATTTGCTATTTTAATGGGAAAAGGTGAACGACATCTTACCAATATCGATGGACTTATATCAAGCATTCACTATAGTTTTTTAACTTTCGCCATTTTATGCTTTGTAGGTATATTCTTTTCTCTTAGCAGAGGCAAATTAGATAAAGCTATTTAATATATTAAACGCACAACCTGAATGAATACTAATAAAAAGACAGCTCTTGTATTTGGAGCAAGCGGTTTAACCGGAAATTTTGTCGTTGAGCATCTACTTCAGGATGAAACATACGATGTAATAAAAGTATTTGTTAGAAAAGAACTAAATGTATTATCGGGCAAGATCAGACAAGTCATCTTCAATCCTGATAAAATTGAACAAATTTCTACTGAGATAACAGGAGATCACCTGTTCTGCTGCATAGGAACAACCATAAAAAAGGCCGGCAGCCAGCAATCATTCCTTAAAACTGATCATGATTTAGTTGAAAAAATTGCAAAAATTGCATCATGCAATAAAGTAAAATCATTTGTAGTTATCTCATCCATAGGTGCTAATCATAATTCACGCAACTTCTACCTTAATACCAAAGGTAAAATGGAAGAATCAATTAAAACATTCACTTTCGACAATCTTAGCATTGTCAGGCCCAGTATGTTAATGGGACTAAGAGGAGAAAAGAGGATGATGGAGGAAGTTGGAAAAGTAGTTGCCCAATTCGTTTCACCGGTCATGATAGGTAAGATGAAGAAATACAGGCCCATACATGCCTCGACTGTTGCAACGGCAATGATAAAATTGGCAAGTCAACCCAGTGGGAAATACTTACTGGAATCAGATCAGATAGAAAATCTTGTAAAAAATTAGAAATACCGGTGAAATTATGAAATTCATCACCCCTACCGAATTAAAGAAGAAAATTGATGCAAAGGAAGATTTCCAAATCATTGACACGCGCGAGGCAGAGAAATATGCCATAGCTCATATTCCGGGTGCGGTTTCAATGCCACAACTGGAATTACCATCAATGCTTAATCAGGTTGAAAAAGACAAAACGGTAGTGATATACTGCATTTATGGCGTTAAGAGTGAAATGGTATATATATACCTGAAAGACAAGCTCAAGATCAAGGACTTGTTCATTCTGGAAGGAGGAGTATTCCAGTATGCCAACGAAATTGACCCCACGCTGGAAGTTTGATATTCAAAAGGATCACTTATTTTTAGCCATTTACTGAGCCTTTAAGGAACATCCATCCTACTATGTTAACCGGTTCATCTATGTGATTCCGGTTATAACATCTCAAAAACATGAAATAAGTTAACCAACAATTTGAGCAATTAGCAAATTGAGTGATGCAATTTTGGACATCAAAATGGAGGGAAATAATAAAACCTGCAAAAATCTGTTCTTGACAGAATGGCCCTATTTACCGGGTCTCCTTCTATGAAACACCTTTTTCTTGGGCCGGGAGGTTTTAGGATTATATTCCGGACCATCACCCAAATGTGCCGGTGGATGCTGTTTTCGTATTTGAGTACCTATTAGCAATTCAATACGTTCAAACTGAGATTGTTCATCTTCATTAATGAAGGTAATGGCTATGCCTGTCTTTTCAGCCCTGGCCGTTCGTCCAACACGATGAACATAATCTTCAGCTTCGTTTGGAACATCATAATTTACTACCAGGTCGATGTTCTCAATATCAATACCTCTGGAAAGAACATCAGTAGCAACAAGTATCTGTAATTGCTTATTAATGAACTTCAACAGCACCTTTTCACGTTCAGATTGTTCCAGATCAGACTGTATATCAGCTACAGAAAATCCTTGTTTCTGCAACTCCCTGGCTATATTCTTAACCTTTATCTTGGTAGAAGCAAAAATAAGTACTCTTGAAAGATCACGTCCCTGAATTAAGGAAGTTAACAATGCGGTTTTCTGTTTGTCGTAGGTTAAATAAGCTACTTGCAGTATTCCCTCAGCAGGTTTCGAGAGAGAAATATTCACTTCGGCCGGCCTCTTCATTATTTTCCTGGCCATCTCCCGAATTTTAGGTGGCATGGTAGCTGAGAACAAATAGGTATGCCTATGTTCTGGAAAATAACTGATTATCTTCATTATATCCTCATAGAAACCCATATCCAACATCCTATCGGCTTCATCCAAAATAAGATGTTGAAGGTTGCTAACAGGTGCAAGGTCCATATTGAGAAATGAAATAAGCTTTCCGGGTGTAGCCACAACAATATCAACACCCTGCATCAGAGCTTTCTTTTGCTGCTCCCACTCCATACCACTGGTTCCACCATAGAGTGCAAGACTACTAATATTAAGAAAGTAACTGAAACCTTCAATTTGGCGGGCTATTTGTAATGCCAGTTCACGGGTTGGAGCAATAATAATAGTGTTTATACCGGTGACGGGATTTTGTATTATTTGATGCAATACCGGCAATAGATAGGCAGCTGTTTTTCCGGTTCCTGTTTGGGCGCAGCCAATTACGTCCTTACCTGCGAGAATATGGGGTATTATTTGTGCCTGAATGGGTGTTGGAACATCAAATCCAACTGCATCAATACCTTTAAGTATGCCTTGATCCAATCCAAAATCATGAAAAGAGGTTATAGCGGAAACCGCAGGCTCGTCACTCATAATTATTTTAGTTATTTACCAGGTTTTGAATAGAGTCAGCTATAGCCTGTTGTTCCAAAGATACGGTATTTATTGAATCTATTAACCTCTGTTGTTCCTGCAGGAGAGCAATTGAATCAGCACGCCTGATAGAATCAAGGCGAAGTTCCTCAGCTTTTTGTTCTTTATTAATATTACAAGACAATAAACCGATGAACATTAAGATGACTATAAACAGATTTTTTAATTTCATTTTTACCTCCTTTAAATAACATTAATGAACAGCTAAAATAATAACAAAAAAAAGAGGTGAAATCACCTCTTTTTATGATAATTGTAACAGTTTTTTAGTCTTATTCAGCAGGAACTTCAAGAACTGTAGTATCAGCAGCCATAGCAGCATTGATAGAATCAATACGAGCTTGTTCAGCCTGTTGTACTAATGCGATTGAGTCAGCAATTCTGATAGAATCTAAACGAGCTTGTTCTGCTTTCTGTTCTGCACTTGGACCGCAAGCTACGAATGAAGCTAAACCTGCAATAACTAAAATCTGAGCTAATGTTTTCATGTTTTGATGTGTTTAGTTTAAAAACATGGCAAAGATAAACACTATTTTAAGGTAAAAGCAAATTTTTTTAATTTTTTTTTAATGCCGTAACAAACTTATTATCAAGTGTATAACAATTTCTTTCAAAAAATATTTAGTTCAAGCCTTAAAAAGGGCTTAAAAAAACGTCAGATTTTTCACTTTTTTCTTAAAATGGTCAAAAAGCTCCCTCTTAAAATACTCTTATCTTTGTGATGTAAAAATGACAATAATGGTTAGCCTGCCACCTCTAGCTGAATTAATGCGTCCTGAAAATTTTGAAGACTATGTTGGACAGTCTCATTTGATTGGTCACGATGCCGTACTTTTACGTTCAGTTGAGAGTGGAAACCTTCCTTCCATGATCTTTTGGGGGCCTCCCGGAGTTGGTAAAACAACACTTGCTTTCCTGATTGCCAAAAAGCTTGACAGGCCTTTTTATACCTTAAGTGCTATAAATTCGGGAGTAAAAGATATCAGAGAAGTAATAGAAACCGCTCGTGCTGATGGTTCGGCAGCTATATTGTTTATTGATGAAATTCACCGCTTCAGTAAATCACAACAGGATTCACTTCTTGGTGCTGTTGAGAAAGGTATAATTACACTTATTGGAGCAACAACCGAGAATCCTTCTTTTGAAGTTATCTCTCCCCTGCTATCCCGTTGTCAGGTATATATCCTGAAATCCCTTGAAGAGGAGGAACTTAATATTATAATCAAGAGTGCTGTTCAAAAAATTGAAGAAACCTACAATATTAAACTGGATATACAGGAGACGGAATCACTTATGAGGATATCGGGCGGGGATGCCCGAAAGCTGCTGAACGCTCTTGAAATTATTGCCACCACTTCAAAAAAGAAAGATAATGTTGTGGTAGTTAATAATAAATCAACTCTCTCAATCATACAACAGAATCTCTCCATGTACGATAAAAAGGGAGAGATGCATTATGACATTATTTCAGCATTTATAAAATCATTAAGGGGTAGTGATCCCAATGCTGCTGTCTACTATTTAGCACGGATGATTGAAGCCGGTGAAGATCCTGTTTTTATTGCCCGCCGTATGCTCATTCTGGCATCTGAGGATATTGGTAATGCCAATCCCAATGCACTGCTTCTGGCAAATGCTTGCTTTGACACGGTTCATAAAACCGGATATCCCGAATGTAGAATCACACTTTCACAATGTGCAGTTTATCTGGCTTGCTCTCCTAAAAGCAATGCATCATATATGGCAATAGAAGATGCTCTTTCACTGGTTAGGAAAACAGGTGATCTTCCTGTACCATTATCAATAAGAAATGCCCCTACCAATCTTATGAAAAATATAGGCTACGGTGCAGATTATAAATATGCTCATAGCTTTGCAGGCAACTTTGTTGAAATGGAATTTTTGCCGGATAAAATCAGAGGTACAAAAATCTATAATCCCGGTAATAATGCAAGGGAGGAAGAATTCCGTCAACGATTACGTAATTTATGGCATTCAAAATATCAATATTAATTAAACAGAAATCAAGTGAATAAAACACCAGATATCAGTAATCTTAAGCCATCAAGAAACTTCTTTCTTATGGCAGGACCATGTGTAGTGGAGAATACAGAAATGCCATTGCAGATTGCCGAAAAGATTTTACAAATAACAACCAGGCTTGATATTCCATTCATTTTCAAAGCTTCATACAGGAAAGCCAATAGGTCAAAAGCCTCTTCGTTTAAAGGGATAGGTGATGAAATTGCCCTTAAGTGTCTGGCAGAGGTAAGGAATAAACTCAATGTCCCCATTGTTACGGATATCCATACAGCTGAAGAAGCTGACTTGGCAGCACCTTTTGTTGACATTCTTCAAATACCCGCATTCCTCTGTCGGCAAACTGATTTACTGGAAGCCGCCGGAAAAACCAATAAGTGGATAAACATCAAGAAGGGACAATTCCTTTCAGCAGAATCGATGCAGTTTGCTGTTGAAAAGGTATATGAAACCGGTAATCATAAAGTTATCCTAACCGACAGAGGTACCATGTTTGGATATCAGGACCTGATTGTAGATTTCCGGTCAATCCCAGTGATGCAGAAATTCAATGTGCCAGTGGTACTGGATGTTACGCATTCACTTCAACAGCCTAACCAATCATCAGGAATAAGTGGCGGAATACCTTCCATGATTTCCACTATTGCACGTGCAGGTATAGCCGCAGGAGCTGATGGTATATTCCTTGAAACTCACCCTAATCCGGCAACTGCATTATCAGATGCAGCTAACATGCTCCCTCTTAATCAATTGGAGAAGCTATTGGTTGATTTAACAATACTTAGAGAGGCATATTTAAAAACCATTACTGCCTGAACCGGGTATTTAAGTGCAGGTTTTTTCTACGAATTACCTCTTCTCCATCTCCTTATACAAGGATGTCAGGGAACAAAAGTGTTGTCAACCACGCGAAACCCATCTCAAGTAAATAATTCACTCCCAGGGTCATTATTGCAATGATGAAAACAAAAGTGGGAACCTTGAGAGGCTCCGTTTTAAGAATTATTGGAAGCCCCTTGGCAAAGAGATATAATGAATAGAATGATGGAATCACTAAAATGATTAATCGCCTATCCAGATTAGCCAGCATATAGCAGAGTAAAAACGGTGTTAATGAATAAATAACCAGCTTTCCACTCTTGACAAAATCTTTTTGTGATGCAAACTTCCTTGCTGTACCATGTACAAAAAAGGTTAGAATCATTACAGTCAGCACTTGCATTAATATATAGAACAATGCTCTTACCAGCGGATAAGAAAATCTATAGGCATCAATATCCAGAACATTCCGCACAAAGAAGAAATTGCCGATTGCCATTGTTGCAGCGCCGAATAGAATCAGATTAATTGCATAACCAGCGAAATCCTCTTTTAATGTTCTTTTTTCAGCTGCAATTATCTTCCATTCATAACCCGGATAGAAGATAATCCCTTTTATTCTCTCTAACATAAAGCTTGACTTAACCTCTTATTCCAAAACAATGAATTTTAAGGAACCATTCTCATAAAAATCAGCAGTCGAAAGATTGCTGTATGGCAAGAATGTTACTATACCTAATTGACTGATAGATAATTTCTCCGATTTAATGACATTGCTCCCAAGGGTAATATCAATACTAACACTTTCAGGAATACGGTAATAAAGACCTTTAGCCTTACGCTTATAACTCATTCTTTGATTTTCAAATTTTCGAACCTCCTTGTAAATATTCAGAGGTTTAACAGTGATATTGACCGGATCACCTGTTTGTCCGGTTTTACTTAACACGCCTGAATTACCTGAAAACCGGAATAATGTGCTGAATGATTCTGTAGAATTTGATTGCGGAGTATAATAATAAGTATATACATACTCGGAATTAACTATAGACCCTTTAAAAAATGCGAGGTATTCATTCTCCATCTTGTTAAGTTGATCAAGCATAAATTGCAGACTCTCCTGTGAGTAGTTAACCTCTTGATAACCTGTGATCAGACTATACTTACTATCTTCTATTCGGTAGATAAGATCAGCAATTTCACGGGCCTGCTGCTCCGTTGATTTAACCGAGATACTCCGTTTGAGAACTTTCTCCTCAAAAATATTAGTATCAATACTCACCTTACGGATGATAGTGTCAACTTTCTCAATAAGCACAGGCTTCAGCAGATCACGAAATGGTGATTCAACTATCAAATCCTTATTGTTTTCATTATCATCCCTTTTTACAAGTCTATATCCATTAATAAATCCCTGTTCTGAAAGACTAACCATAAACGTTTGATCATCTTTAAGCTTCTCAGGTAACCTGGCAAAATAAAACTGTGTTGTATCTACTTCATTTATAGTGTTTAGAGTGATACTTTCAATTTTATAGGAAGTATTATCCTTTTCAACTACCTCTGATATGCCTAACATTTTTGCAGCAAAATCACTGTACATACCTTTGAATTTTTCGGTTTTTACAACATGCACGTTTACTTTAACAGTGTTTAATGGAAGTGCATATATAAAACCCTCTCCTCCAGGATCTGCCTTACCTGAACCAAGTGGTACGCTAACAATTTGAGCTGTAGCTGAACTATAAACAGAAAAGAGAAAGATAATAGCTGATGACCTGATCCAACCAATCATTTTCATAGTATTGAATTATGGCACCAAAGTTAAAAAGAAAAACCACTTGTAATGATATTAACAAGTGGCTTTTCGCTTTACAAGTGATCCCGCTGGGATTCGAACCCAGGACCCCATCCTTAAAAGGGATGTGCTCTACCTGCTGAGCTACGGAATCGTTTATGGGACTGCAAAAGTACAGTTTTTTACATTACATCCAAATAAAAAGCCAACATTTTTTTACAGCTATTTATATCTAACATGTTTTCAATTACTTAAACTCCTGAAGAAGTTAATATTGAGAGTCAGAAGTCAATTTGCCATGTACAGCAAGCCAAATACAGGAAGGATGAACACTTGTGTATGTAACGCGATGCTTTTCATGAGCCTTGATAAGCAAATAATCACCTTTCTTTAATAATATTTCATCTTCACCTGAAAATAGCAACCTTGCCTCTCCTTCCAGCAGAATCACCCATTCATCTTGTTCTTGATCATACCATGAATCGGAAGGTGTTATTTGACCGGTGGAAATAATTCTTTCTATATTAACATCACCCTTTGCCAATAACTCTGAAAATTCATCATCACCCGGTAATGAAGGAGTCTGAAAAATGTTATTTAAGCTTCTCATATCAGTATACCCTTACCTTCACGAACAACTACAGGTTCATCATCTGTACAATCAACAATGGTAGATGGTTCGTTGTCGCCATATCCCCCATCTATCACAATATCAACAAGCTTATTATACTTTTCGTATATGAGCTCAGGATCGGTAGTATATTCAATTATTTTATCGTCATCATGTATAGATGTTGACATAATCGGATTACCAAGTTCTTTAACTATCTCTATGGGAATTAAGTTATCGGGAATACGGATACCAACAGTCTTCTTCTTGCTTTGAATCAATTTAGGCACATTGTTACTGGCATTAAGTATAAATGTAAAAGGACCCGGCAGATTGCTCTTCATCAACTTGAAGATAGAATTAGGGATTGGTTTTGTATAATCAGATAACTGGCTGAGATCATTGCAAATAAAGGAGAAATTAGCCTTTTCAGCTTTGATGCCTTTTATGTTGGCAATACGTTCAATGGCTTTAGCTTTGAAGATATCACATCCTAAACCATAGATCGTATCAGTAGGATAAATAATAATACCTCCATCCATCAGACACTCAACAACTAGTCTAACATGCTTAGGATTAGGATTCTCAGGATAAATTTTCAATAACATAACCTGTTACTTTTTGATAAGACGATGCAATTTACAGCGTTTTATTCAAATAAAAAAGGGTAAGCTACTTATATCGCACCGCTACAACCATCTACCCTTGCTTCATTCCTGACCTGGGGGAGTTCGATAGGAGCTGGTCGTATAAGACTTACCCGCTGCAAAGATACAAATTTGTGTTCACTTTGCAATTGCCTATTGATAATTTTTAAGCTTTACATATTATTCAATACATTTGCATAAACAAAACACAAATACCATGGAAAATATTAATGAAATGACCAACCAGAACGAAAGTCCAAAAGTATCCGTTTTTATGAATGCTCTAAAATATGGACTGTATACCGGAGTTGCATTTATCTTGGTTTCATTACTCTTATTTGCATTAGATCTGGACACAAACAGTTGGTTGAACACATTGACCTATGTGATCCAGATTGTTGGTATAATTTTGGCTACCTTATACTATCGTAATAAATTGAATGGTGGATATATATCATATGGTAAAGCTGTCCTTACAGGATTTTATGTAAGTATTATTGTTGGTGTTATTATGGCAATTTATATTTGGATTTTCTTTAGTTATATCAATCCTGATGGACTCAGGGAGATGATGGATATTGCAGAACAGAAATGGGCAGAAGCAGGTTTATCTGATGAGATGATTGACCAGCAAATGAAAATGAGCTCAAAATTCATGCAAATGCCACTTTTAAATATATTTACATTAGGAGGAATGGCTTTCTGGGGCACAATCATTTCTCTTATAACGTCAGCTTTTCTGAAAAAGCAAGACGATAGTTTCAACTCTACATTTAAATAAAAATGGACCAATCAACCAACCGGTTACAAATATCCGTAGTAATTCCTTTATATAATGAGGAGGAATCCTTACCAGAACTATGTGAATGGATCAAGAGGGTAATGTTAGAAAATAGCTATAGCTATGAAATTATTCTTGTTGATGACGGCAGTAGTGACAGTTCATGGCAGGTAGTCAAATCACTGATAGAAAAAAATGCTACTTTAAAGGGCATTAAATTCAGAAGGAATTATGGTAAATCAGCAGCATTAAATCAGGGATTCCAAAAAGCAGCAGGTGAAGTTGTAATTACTATGGATGCTGACTTACAGGATAGTCCTGATGAAATTCCAGAATTGTATGATATGATTACCAATGGAGGATTTGACCTTGTTTCCGGATGGAAAAAGAAGCGTTACGACTCAAAATTGACCAAGAATATCCCTTCAAAGATATATAACTCAGTAACAAGAAAAATATCGGGTGTGAAGCTTCATGATATGAACTGTGGTCTTAAAGCTTATCGTCGGGAGGTTGTTAAAGCAATTGAAGTCTATGGTGAAATGCATCGTTATATACCAGTCATTGCCAAGTGGGCAGGATTCAGAAAGATTGGTGAGAAAGTAGTAGTTCACAGAAAAAGACAATATGGAGTAACAAAGTTTGGCTGGGAGCGCTTTGTAAATGGCTTTCTTGATTTAATCTCCATAATGTTTGTTTCAAGATTTGGAAGAAAGCCTATGCACTTGTTTGGAACGATAGGAAGCATGCTCTTTGCCATTGGTTTCGTTATAGCGGGTTATTTAGCTTATGCAAAAATCTTTCTGGAGGAGTACCGAATGACCGAACGCCCCTTGTTTTACCTGGGTTTGTTAGCCATGATAATGGGAACACAGGTATTCATGGGAGGCTTTCTGGGTGAGCTGATAACGAGAAATTCAAGTGACCGTAATCATTATCTTGTGGAGGAAGAAGCCTGATGAGCAGGAAAGTGGTGATTATAGGTTCTGCTTATCCTTTGAGGGGTGGATTATCGAATTTCAATGAACGATTGGCAGAAGAATTATTGACAGATGGTTGGGATGTCCAGATTTACACTTTCTCTCTTCAATATCCATCGATATTATTTCCTGGGAAAACACAATACTCTACTGAAAAATATCATGGTAACATTCCCATAAAGGTTAAGATTAATTCTATTAATCCAATAAATTGGGTAATTGTTGGTAAAGAGCTTAAAAAATTAAAACCAGATTTGATAATTATAAAATTCTGGATTCCCTTTATGGCTCCATGCTTCGGAACCATTGCCAGGATAGCTAAAAGGAATAACTACTCTAAAGTAATCACAATAATAGATAATATTATTCCTCATGAAAAAAGAATCGGTGATAGACTTTTAGCAACCTATTTTGCGAAAAGTATTGATGGGTTCGTAACTATGTCAAGAAAAGTACTTGATGATGTAGCATTATTTGATACCATGAAACCGAGGATTTTTAGTCCTCATCCAATCTATGATAACTTTGGTAAAGAAGTATCTAAAAAGATCGCTCTAAATGAATTGAAACTTGACGGCTCATATAATTACATTCTCTTTTTTGGATTTATCAGAGATTATAAGGGACTAGACATTCTAATCTCTGCCATGTCAGACATTAAAATTAAAGATCGAAGAATTAAATTATTAGTAGCAGGGGAATTCTATTCTGATTCAAAGCCATATTTGGATCTTATTAAGGAGAAGAATCTAGAAGATATAATCGTGATGTCTAATGATTTTATTCCTGACAGTGAGGTTTATAGATATTTTTCAGCTTGTGATATCGTTGTTCAACCATATAAAAGTGCAACGCAAAGTGGTGTCACACAAATTGCTTACCATTTCAATAAACCTATGATTATAACAAATGTTGGGGGATTAGGTGAGTTTGTCCCCGATGGTGATGTTGGTTATGTTGTTAATCCTGATAGCAATGAGGTTAGTGGCGCAATTCTCAGGTTCTACGATGAAAATAAAGAAAGAGAATTTATCAACAATATTAAAATTATCAAAGAAAAGTATTCATGGAAATATTTCCTTCAAAACCTAAAATCACTCTTCAATTTTTAGTTTGAGTTCTATTTTTTTTATTGTTATGCATTGATTCCCTTCTATCTTGCTTTGCATCTGCCTATTTTTATGCCTGGTAAAATTGAATTTCTATGATTGGCTGGTTTTATTTTATTTAGATTAAAATTTCTCTTCCGCACTAAAATTCTTAACACATTGACTTTTTTTTTATAAAAGATGCTATTTAATGTAATTTATTACTATCTTAGCCCAACTTCGTTAATTAAGAATTTTATTAATCAGTTATTCCATACTCACATGAAAATTTCTTCATTAATCAGAATTGTGGTGTCTGTTCAGTTTGTCCTGATTTCTTACATCACCCTAGCTCAGGTTCATATCGTTATTAAGCCAGGACCTGAAGATGGTAAAGATGCATACGTTAATAGTTATTATGAGAGAATGCTTGGTGACACGCCAAGCTTTATTGCTGCGGCATGGACATATACTGGCATTGAAGGTATTGGAAGAAGTTATATTCAATTTGACCTACCTGAACTACCAGCTGAAATGCACAATTTTAAAGCTACCCTGAACTTTTATTATAATTACTCATCAAGTCATGTAGGTCATGGTGGCGATAATTCGGTCAAATTAGAAAGAATTATTGAAAATTGGTCTGAGAACGATATTATGTGGTATTATCAGCCTGCAGTGACATCTCAAAATGCAGTAATTCTCCCTGCTTCAACATCTGAAAACCAGGATTACCCAAACATTGATGTAACTCAATTAATATGTGATATGTATGCTTATCCAGAATCAAGTTTTGGAATTAGAATGAGCCTGCTGGATGAAAGCATTTACCGAAGCATGATATTTGCTTCAAGTGATCATGAAGATGAGGATATTCGACCTTCACTCATCATTAGTTATGATACTTGTGAGATGCCTTCAGATCATTTCAATTATGAGGTTCAAGGATTGTTTTGCCATTTTTCTTATGAAGACTCTCCCACCACCAGCTGGAACTGGAATTTTGGGAATGGTTATGGTTCAACATTACTGAATCCCTCCTATTTCTTTAATGATCCAGGTACTTTTGATGTCTGCTTAACTGTAGTAAATAATTGTGATACACTAACATTCTGTCAATCAGTTACTATTTGTGAGGAACTAGTACCTGCCTTTTCATTCACAATTGAAGATATGAATGTTAACTTCACAAATCAGACAATTGATGGGCTAGAATATTTCTGGGATTTTGGTAATGGATTCTATTCTTATTTGGAAAATCCGGAATTCCAATTTGAATATCCTGGAGAATATCTCGTCTGTCTTTCGGTGACAGATTTATGTGGAACAGCCATGATTTGTGATACAGTTATTATTCTTGAAGAAGATGAAAATCAAACCGGCGAATTAGGTACTGATTTCTTCGATTCCAATAGTCCAACGATAAATGTTTATCCAAATCCAGCGAGTGAATTTGTAATCATCAAATCAACTTCGGTACTAATTTCTAGGATTGATATATATAATAGTATGGGAGTCTTTGTTAAAAGTTACAATGTTGATGGGGCATCAAATAATTATAGGCTATCTTTGCAAAGTATTAATTCCGGTTTCTATTTTTTAAGGATTAGTACAGATACTAGTGTGATTACAAAAAGATTAGTGATTTCATAATTATAACTTTTCATGATTGTTAGAAGTAAAGCACCACTTCGGCTTGGTCTTGCAGGTGGAGGTACTGATGTTGCACCCTACTCCGACCTCTATGGTGGGGCTATCCTTAATGCTACTATAAGTTTGAATGCCTATGCCACTATCGTCCCGCGAAATGACGGTAAGATTGCTTTCCATTCTATAGACAAGGGTGAGAACATTGAATTCGAGCCGGCTACTTTTTTGCCGATTGATGGTAAATTAAGTCTGCATAAGGGAATCTATAATAGAATTGTAAGCGAATTTGTAAAGCAACCCCTTTCTTTTACTCTTTCCACCAGTGTTGATGCCCCCGCCGGTTCAGGATTGGGCACATCCTCTACTCTCGTAGTTGCTATACTTGGAGCTTTTGCTGAATGGCTTAAACTTCCTCTCGGTGAATATGACCTCGCTAAGCTTGCTTATGATATTGAACGGATCGATCTTAACATGGCAGGTGGTAAACAGGATCAGTATGCTGCCACTTTTGGCGGAGTCAATTTCATGGAATTCTCTGCAAATGATAAGGTTATAGTCAATCCGCTTCGAATAAAGGATATATATCTTAATGAACTGGCACATAACCTGGTATTGTTCTATACTCAAACAAGCCGACTTTCTTCAAAAATTATTGAAGCCCAGTCCGCCAATGTCATTAGTAAGAACCAGAAATCAATTGATGCTATGCATCAACTTAAGAAACAATCAGTCATGATGAAGGAAGCCCTTCTTAAAGGCAACCTTAATGAAATAGGTGAAATTCTCGACTTTGGATGGACGTTCAAGAAACAAATGGCTGATGAGATTTCCAACCCTCTTCTTGATGAACTCTATGAAACCGCTAAAGCTAATGGCGCTACCGGCGGGAAAATAAGTGGTGCAGGTGGCGGTGGCTTCATGATCTTTTATTGCCCGGGTGATAACCGCTCACGTGTAATAGAATCTTTGAAACCATTTGGCGGTGAAGCAAAGCGTTATGAGTTCACTACCAAAGGACTCGTAACCTGGAGTTTCTAATGAATTGGTCTACGGAAGATACATGATGAAATTATCATTTTCCTTTTAATTCCTTTTCATTATCTACTCATCTTTTTGTCATTTTATACAAGTCATCTTTTCAATAGCTGCTCATCGTCTTTTCATTTTCTTCAATTATTCTATTCATAATCTTCACTTTACCTTTTCAACTTCTTCAAATCATTAATTCAAATTCTTCACAATAACTCTAGAATATCTTTGCATCATCTATGCAAAAACAGCACATAATCTTTTCAATTTATACTTATCATCTACTTAACAAACCCGATTAACGTCAGCTTTTTAGTATATTTCTTAACTTTGTTGTCTAAATAATTAAATAATGAACGATAAAATAAAGGACGTCCTCAAATCCTCCATATCTGTTAAAAATGAAATTATTTCAAATGAAGAGCTGATTGAAAAGATCAGTAATGCTGTCAATGAAATTGTTGAGGCTTTCATTAGGGGTAATCGTGTTTATTTTTGTGGCAATGGCGGAAGTGCCGCTGATGCTCAGCATTTGGCGGCTGAGTTTTCCGGCCGGTTTTATTACGATCGTCCTCCACTGGATGCTGAAGCACTTCATGTTAATACCAGCTATCTAACAGCCGTTGGAAATGACTATTCCTTTGATGAGATTTACGCCCGACTTATTAAAGGCAAAGGGATGAAAGGTGATATCCTGGTTGCACTGTCAACTTCGGGTAATTCAAAGAATATTCTCAGGGCTATTGCCGAAGCACATCGCATTGGAATGACTGTTGTTGGTTTTACGGGAATTACGGGCGGTTTAATGAAGGAATCCTGTGATATTCTAATAAATGTTCCTTCTTCTGATACCCCGCGTATACAGGAAGCTCATATTACCATTGGTCATATCGTTTGTGAGATCGTTGAAAGCTCCATATTCCCCAGAAGCTGATGTTTATGCATTTCCCTGATATAATTATCCTTGCCGGTGGCTTGGGCACTCGTCTCAAAGAACAGGTCAATGATCGTCCTAAAGCTATGGCTTCGGTTAACGGGAAACCTTTTGTTGAATATCTTCTTAATTATATCTCTAAAGCAGGCTTTCAGAAAGTTATTCTGTCAACAGGTTATCTTAGCAAATCAATTGAAGATTATTTTAAAGATAGGTATAGGACTATTGATATTGAATATGCAATTGAAAAAGAGCCTCTAGGCACCGGTGGAGCTATCAGGTTGGCAGCTAAGAAAGTCACTACCCCCTATTTCATAGTGATGAACGGTGATACAATGTTTCGTATTGACTTGCAACGGTTCTTTGAAGTTCATGTTGAGAAATTGGCTCAAATGACAATTGCCTTGCGCAATGTTGATGATGCTTCGAGATATGGACAGGTTGAAATGAATGAATCAGGCATTATCACATCTTTCAGGGAGAAGTCGTCACAAAGTATACCCGGTTTGATAAACGGAGGAATCTATATTATTAAAACCAAATACTTTAAGAGTTTTAACCACCCTGAAAAGTTCTCTTTTGAGAACGATTGGATGCAGAAGAATGTGCAGTCGGGAGATTTTTTGGGCCAGGTTTTTGACGAATACTTTATAGATATAGGTATACCTGAGGATTATAAACGAGCACAATCAGAATTCAATGAATTTAAAGATTGATAAAAACTGGACTCTCTTCCTTGATAGAGATGGCGTTATCAATGAACGCCTGCCCGGCGACTATGTTAAATCAATTGAGCAATTCAAGTTTACCGACGGATGTCTGGAAGCCTTGGCTATGTTTGCCAGGTTCTTTCACCCTATTATCGTTGTGACTAATCAGCAGGGTGTAGGTAAAGGCTTGATGTCATTGGAAGAGCTGGAGAATATTCATTATTATCTCATCTCAGAAGTAAATAAAGCCGGTGGCAGAATTGATAAGATTTATGTTTCACCATACTTGCAGTCAGAGCGTCACTTCACCAGAAAGCCATCAGTTGGCATGGGAATTATGGCCAGGAAGGAGTTCAGGAGTATATCATTCAGAAAATCCATTATGGTAGGTGACTCTTATAGCGATATGCTGTTTGGCAAACGGCTTGGAATGCAAACAGTATTTATTGGAGAGCCTGAGAAATCAAGAGAATGGAATCTATTAACCAATTTTTGCTATCCTGATCTATTATCTTTTGCTAAATCTCTTATGGAATAAAATTCCATTAAAGCAGGTACCGACAAACTTATTTTTGAAACATTTACCTATATATAATTGTTTTGACAGCTTAAGAATATTCAACCATCCTCAAGATGACAAACATTCGTTTCAATGCATTGCAGATGTCGATGCAGCGCCCCAAAAGGCAAATACCAACTATACCAAACCGTCCATCAGCATATTTCGGAGAATTAACCTTTAACAAAGCAGCTATGAGCGACTTTCTGTCGCGTGAAGCCTATAAGGCTGTTCAGGCTGCAGTGGAACAGGGCGTTAAAATTGAACGCCGTATTGCTGACCAGATTGCTTCCGGTATGAAATCTTGGGCTATATCAAAAGGGGCTACACATTTTTCTCATTGGTTTCATCCATTAACCGGTGCCACTGCTGAGAAACATGATGCCTTTATTACTCTTTTAGAGGATGGCAAGGCCATTGAAAATTTTACGGGTAATGAACTTGTACAACAGGAACCTGATGCCTCCAGCTTCCCTCACGGTGGTATTAGAAATACATTTGAAGCCAGGGGTTACACTGCTTGGGATCCTACATCACCTGCGTTTCTGTTGGATGGTACGCTTTGTATTCCAACAATTTTTATCTCCTATACAGGGGAATCCCTCGATTATAAGCTCCCACTGATTAAAGCCCTGACTGCCTTGGAGAGGGAGGCAACTCAAATTTGTCGCTATTTCGATAAGAGTATAAACCGTGTACAAGCTACTCTTGGCTGGGAACAAGAATACTTTCTTGTAGATTCAGCACTTTTCAGTGCCCGCCCTGATCTGGCTCTTACCGGCCGTACCCTCTTCGGGCACGCAAGTGCGAAAGACCAACAACTTGCTGACCATTATTTTGGGGCCATACCGGAGCGTGTAATCGACTTTATGCGGGAATTTGAATATGAGGCTTTGAGACTTGGTATTCCTGTTAAAACACGTCATAATGAGGTAGCACCGGGCCAATTCGAGTGTGCTCCTGCTTACGAAGAGGTGAATGTTGCCATCGATCACAACCAATTGATGATGCATCTTTTGGAGAAAATTGCAAAGCGACATGGGTTTACCGTCCTATTGCATGAGAAACCTTACGCAAATATCAATGGCTCAGGAAAGCACAACAATTGGTCGATGCAGACTGATACGGGTGAAAACCTGCTTTCACCGGGCAAAACCCCTGAAGATAATCTTAAATTCCTGGTCTTTTTGGTCAATATACTGAAGGCCGTTGATACACATGCAGATGTGTTAAGAGCTTACATTGCTTCGGCAGGGAATGACTTACGACTCGGCGGGCATGAAGCTCCACCGGCTATTATTTCAGCCTTCATCGGCTCACGGTTAACCCAGGCTCTCAACCAATTAGAGGCATCACCCAATCAGTCGGACCCTAAAAAATCTTCCAAGCCCTATAATATACCCATAATACCGGAAATTCTTCCTGACAATACCGACAGAAACAGAACTTCACCCTTCGCTTTTACCGGTAATAAGTTTGAATTCAGAGCAGTGGGATCTTCCGCCAATTGTGCGGTTCCCATGATAGCCCTGAATACTATAGTTACCAATCAACTTAAACTTTTCCGTTTGGAAACTGAACAGCTGGTTGCCAAAAACATAAAGCCGGAAGAAGCTATGTATCAAATACTGCACAGGTATTATGAGGAATCAAAACGTATTCTTTTCGAAGGCAACAGTTATAGTCATGAATGGGTATTGGAAGCTGCCACCAGAGGATTGTCAAATATAGCTGATACTCCCCGTGCTTTGAAGAAGCTGCTTGATCCGGCAGCTATTCGTTTATTCGAGGACAATAATGTACTGACTCAGCGTGAAATAAAAGCCCGTTATGAGATACAGCTTGATAATTATATCCGTAAAGTACAGATTGAATCTCGTGTAATTGGTGATTTGGCAGTAAATCATATTATCCCCATTGCCATCCGCTACCAGAATCAGCTTATTGAAAATGTTATCGGTTTAAAAGAGGTACTGGATGCCAAAACTTTCCAGTCACTCTCAAAGACCCAAACCGACACCATCCGTGATATCTCTGATCATATCATCAATATCAAGAATAAGGTTCAATTGATGGTAGAGACCCGAAAGCAAGTGAATAAGTATGATGACATTGAACAGAAAGCCCTGGATTACCGCGATAAGGTACTCCCCCATTTTAAGGACATCAAGTACCATGTAGATAAACTGGAACTGTTGATTGATGATGAGATGTGGCCGTTACCTAAATATCGTGAATTGCTCTTTAGTCGTTGATTTATTTAAGGGCACAATCATGAGGTAGTTTCAAATTCTGATAAGAATAGTAAAATCGGTAATGATCAAAAACTCTTTACCACTATTTTTCTCTTTATTAATGCAATTTGGTATTGTCATACTTGCATTATAGCCTTTTCTTAGTTGAAGGTTCCTTTAAGGTACTGTTTTGTGATTTCTTCCTTAGGATTGTCGAAGACTTCTTCAGCAGTTCCCTGTTCAATAATTTCACCCAGGTACATAAATACAACATAGTCAGCTATTCTTCTTGCCTGCCTGAGTACATGGGTAACCATAACAATGGTGTATTGCTGTTTTAATTCAACAAATTTTTTCTCAATGGCTTCACTTGATATGGGGTCCAATGCTGATGTGGGCTCATCTGCCAGGATTATATCGGGATCAACAGCCAATCCTCTGGCCAAACACAAACGCTGTTGCTGACCGATGGAAAGTGCCGAAGCAGGATCTTTCAGCCGGTCTTTCACTTCATCCCATAAGTTAGCCATCTTCAGATAATGCTCTACCCTTTTGTCTAGAAATCTCTTCTTCTTTCTGCCACTTATACGCAGTCCAAATGCCACATTATTGTATATATTCATTGGTAACGGATATGGCCTCTGCGATAAGAGTCCCATTTTCTGACGCAATCTGGTTATATCTTCACCGGTATGTAGTATATCATCATTGTCAATCATTATGTTCCCCGTCACTTTCATTTCAGGATATAGGTCGGTAAGCCGGTTTAAACTCTTAAGCAATGTTGTCTTTCCACAACCTGAAGGACCAAGTATTACGGTTATCTTCTTCTCAGGAATTTCAAGATTAATATTCTTAAGAATCTGTTGCTTTCCAATGTGAAGGTTCAGGTCAGATATGGTGATTTTCGTCTTCTGGTCCATGAATTAATTTTTTATTCGGTTCTTTTGATATCTTTTTGAGAAATATCTCGATGCTATGCTGATAATCAATATAATGATTGTCAATACAAGTGCTGAAGCATAAGCTCGATTTTGCACTTCAGGTATTGGTGAACTTAACTGGAAGAATATTGCCAGAGGCAGCGTGGCTGTAGGTTGGTTGAGTGCTGTAGGTATATGGTCAGTATAACCGGTAGTAAACAGCACGGATGCTGCATCACCAATGGCCCTGCCAAAGGATAACAATATAGAAGTAATAAGGCCTGAAATAACCTGTCGTATATAGATACGATAGGATATTTCTGAGGATGTTGATCCTAATGATAATGCTGATTCCATTAAGCCTCTTGGTATTGTTTTCAATACTTCATCCATACCTCTAACCATGATGGGAATGATGAACAGGGTAACTGTAAATATACCGGCAAGCAGTGATGTCTTCAATCCGAAATAGATCATTACCGTGAAACCAAAAGCTCCATAAACAATGGAAGGCACCCCCCATAATAAATCCAGGAAGAAACGTATGGCATTTACCAGTTTTTTATGTTTAACAAGGTGTACATTCATCATCAGGGCAACAGGCAATCCTATAAGAAAGGCGAGTATTGTTGACGCCAAAGCAAGGTATAATGAACCAATGATAGCATTCAATATACCGCCTTCCTTGCCGAAATAAAAGCCTCCTTTAGGGGTTTGACTTATCATTTCCCAGGTCAGCGATGGCAGTCCTTTGTACAATATACTGACTATGATCAGGGTAAGTGCTATAACAATGATACTTGTTGAAAGGAACATCAGCACTCTGAAAAATTTCTCTTCTATGTTGCGCAGTCTTCTCATCTCTATTCCTTTTCCTCCAATTGTGATATGGCAAAACGAGAGCCAAGATTAAAAAGCATTACAACAATGAATAATACTAATGCTGCAAGCATCAATGCTGAGTCGTACATTGGTATGGAAAGCATTTCACCGTAATTGTTTGCTATGAGGGCAGGTAAAGGATAACCGGGTTGAAAAATACCTTTTGGTATGGTGGTAACGTTCCCAACAACCATAAGAACGGCAATTGTCTCGCCAAAAGCTCTTGATACGCCCAGCCCAAAGGCTGAGATTATTCCGGGAAAAGCTTTTCTAACCAGCACTAACTTAATTGTTTGCCATTTTGTAGCTCCTAAAGACAATGATGCTTCGCGAAGCTCATCGGGCAAGGTTTTAAATACCTCAATCAGTATGTTCAGAATAAAGGGAATTATCATTACCGCCAGCACAATAGAACCGGCAAGAATGCTATAACCTGATACCTGTTTCCCCAGAAATGGCCCAAGGTAGTCAGATATAAAGGGCACAATGATTAAAATACCCCATACTCCAAATATAACCGATGGTATTCCTGCAAGTATGTCTATTACCGGGTGCATAAGCCTTAATACCCATGTCTTTGCATATTGAGTAAGATGAATGGCGGTTAAAAGACAAATAGGACCGGCAATAAGCAATGATACTACAGTTACCCATACCGAACTGAGAATGAAAGTCAGGAATCCAAATTTACCGGCTAAAGGTCGCCAATCACTTGAAAACAGTAGCTTGAACAGCGACTGGTTTTCCAATAGCATAGTTGATTTCAGATATAAACCGATACCCAGTATAAACGGCAGCAGAATAACTACAATCAACCCAATAACCATCCAGGTTGAGTGCAATTTACTTCTTAGATGACGTGTTACCCTGAAGTAGCGAAACACATCCTTACTTTGAAAGCTTTTGTAGTTCACTCTTGACTTTTTCGTCCGTAAGGTTGACATATCCCGCATTGTGTACAAATTTCTGTCCGTCAGTTACTATCCATTCAAGAAAAGCAAGCACTGCAATATTTGTTGGTTTCCCTTTTGAAACAAAGTAGAGATCACGTGCAGGAGGTGAAGGATATTTTCCTGAACTAATGGCGTCCATAATATCATCCAATGAGTCGTACAAACGTTCATCTTCGCTTATTGTTCCATCATTGTTCAGATCAATCGGCACAATGGCAATGCCGGAGTATGGTTTCCTGGTATTCATATCAAATGCATAATTGACATTGTTATAGCCCAAGCCTGATTTGTCATTCTTAACAGCATCAGCTATGCCGGGATCCCCAAAGACTCCTACTCCTTTCAATGATTCCTGATTACTTCCAAGGTATTTGCCCCACATTTCAGCAGCCCCACAGGCGTCAGATCTTGTATAGGCATTTAACTTCGTTTTATCACCTGTTTTATAGAGATCTCCCCATGTTTTTACTTTTTGGTTCAGGTATATATCCATGAGCATCTCTTTTGATATTCCATGCTGTGCTATAAGGTCTGCTGATTCATTTGCCGGATTATAGGTGCCAACCACCGCATCTTTTGCCACTGCAATATACCATGCCCCTTTGGCCTGTTCTTCGGGAGTAACTTCCCTTGAGAACATACCAAGGTCAACCATCTGTGAAAGTGCATCTGTCATTCCTTTTCCAGCTCCTCCTGCTGAAATATCTATCCTAACATCAGGATTCAGTTTCTGGAATTCCTCAGCCCATAAAACTGCCATCGGATATAAGGCAAATGCCCCTGAAATGGATATGGTTCCCTTTATGGTTCCATCAGCCTGACGTACTGATTTACTCTCCCTGTTGCTACATGATAGGTTTACAATCATCACAATTGAGAGTAAACCTGCCAATAGTAATGCAAAACGCTGGTTTTTGTTTCTCATTTCATTGAAGATTAATGTTTAACTATGTGTGATTAGCATTAACTAATTGTGACATAATCACTTTCAGTTTAAGTGCAGGAACTGTTTTTAATTAACTGACAAGGTACATCTACAGAATCGTATTTTCGTCTCATCCCGTATAATTCCATTATAGGCTTTCCTAGCTTTGAAGTGCTAAATTAGATAAAATCTATGGACAGAGATTACATTTATAAATTTAATTAGCAACCAAAAAATGTTAATAATTCGTACCAATAGCCATATCTACAGACCTGCCTTCATGATGTTTTTCTGTAATTCTTGATGGCCCAACTATTTAACAAGAGTGCCATGAATGATATTATTCCAATGTGAGGCAATATGTCTTTGAATCCGCTGCCTTTTAAAATTATCATCCTGAATACATCAATAATGTAACTCACCGGATTGATCCTTGCAATGATCTTTGCCCAGCCCGGCATACTGTCAATGCTGGTAAAAAGTCCTCCCAGCAGTATGAATATCATGATAAAGAAGAAGTTGATGAACATGGCCTGCTGTTGTGTTTCACAATAAGTGGAAATAAGTAATCCTAATCCTAATACCGCCAGCAAATAAACCCATATAAAACTGTATAAAACAAGTAAGTTACCGGCAGGTACAATGCCATAAACCAACCATGAAAGTACTAGTCCAATGGTAAATACAACATTGCCTATTACCCAGAATGGTATAAGCTTTCCCAAGATGAAGTACGACTTCCTGACAGGTGTAACGTTTATCTGTTCTATTGTGCCTATTTCCTTTTCCCTCACAATGTTGAGCGCAGCAAGAAAGCCTCCTATAATAGTTACCAGCAGCGCCAGTATGCCGGGAACCATAAATGACTTGTAGTCCATTTCAGGATTATACCAGTTGGAGTTGACCAAATCAATAGCAATAGCCTGATTTCCCTGGTTGGAAGTAACAAGTTTCATCCGGAGTGACTGGTTATAGTTCTTTATGATGTTATTCAGGTACGAAGCCCCAATGTTTGCTTTCGTACCATTGATGGCATTCACAGCAACCAATACCTGATCCTTGTTTTCACGCACAAGGTTTCTTTCAAAGCCTTCGGGTATTTCAAGTATCAGGTCAGCCTTATCAGATTCAATGAGTTTCAATGACTTCTTGTACGACTGGTTGTACTCGGCAAGTCTGAAATATCCTGAACCAATTATTGTTGATACAAGCTGCTGGGAATAAGTTGAATGATCATTGTCCACAACCGCCAGGTTAATATTCTTTATTTCATAATCGGCGGCAAGTGGCAGAAGTAATAATTGCATAATAGGCATCCCGATGATGATTCTTACCATTGCCTTATATCTGTATATCTGCTTAAATTCTTTCTGCAGTAGAAATAGTAGTGTCCTCATGCCAACCTTACTTTAAAGTTTTTAATACTTAATGCATAGAAAAACGCAGCAATTACAACCAGGGCCAATGTCTCCAGATAGATGGCACTAAAGCCCAAACCCTTGATCATGACTGACTTGACAATTACATAGTACCATCTTGCAGGTATTATGTTCGCAATCCATTGCAAAACTGCCGGCATATTCTCAAGCGGGAACATAAAGCCACTAAACAGAATTGTGGGCAATAGCATTCCAATCAATGAAATGAGCATAGCTATCAGCTGCGAATTTGTTTTTATGCTAATAAATATGCCAATGCCCAGACAGGTGATTATAAACAGGGTACTCTCAGCAAAAAGCAGGAACAGACTGCCATTTACCGGCAACTGCAGTACGAATACACTCAATAAGACAATGGTTGTTACATTTACCAATGAAAGTACCAGATAAGGAACTGCTTTGGCTATTATTACCAACCATGGTTTGAATGGAGAAATAAGCAAAACTTCCATGGTACCCGTTTCTTTCTCCCTAACAATAGTAATGGCTGTCATCATAACACAAACCAACATCAATACCAGGGCCATTACACCGGGAACAAAGTTGTGTGCACTCCTGAGCTGCGGATTGTAGAGCATCCGGGTTTGTGGCACTATATTTATGGATTCTGTGCCTATACCATTACCTATTCCATTTAATTCGGCTTGATAATCCTGAAGAATGGCTGCCAGATAGTTTTTTAACAGATTTGCTGTATTCGGATCAGATGCATCCGCAATCAATTGAACAGATGCCTTTTTATCATGTGCCAGCATAAGGTTAAATTCTGCAGGTATGATCAATACTAATTTAAGTTTGCCTTTTTCGAACACTTCTTCAATATCCTTCTCTTCCAGCATTATATTGCTCACTTCGAAATAGCTGCTTGCATCTATTCGGTTTATCAGTTTATGTGAAGCCTGGTCCTTAGCCTTATCAATCACGACCAGTTGAGTGTTTTTTATTTCATTCGACAGTGCAAATCCAAAAATCAGTATTTGCATTATGGGCATTCCAAACAGTATAAGCAAGGTTCTGCGGTCACGGAATACATGAGCAAATTCTTTTTTTACAAATGCGCCAAATTGTTTCATAATGATCAGTTTATTAAGCGTTTACTTACTCGGCTCTTTTAGCTCCTCTGGCCAAACGGTAAAATACCTCATCCATATTTGCGGCTTCATATTTTTGCTTGAGTGCTCCAGGTGAATCCAATGCTTCAATCCTGCCATCAACCATTATCGACAACCTGTTGCAATACTCCGCCTCATCCATGTAATGTGTTGTTATAAAAATGGTTATACCATTTCCAGCAGCTTCATAAATGAGATCCCAGAATTGTCGGCGTGCCAGCGGGTCCACTCCACCTGTGGGTTCATCCAGGAAAACAATTTTAGGTTCATGCAGTATGGCTACTGAAAATGCCAGTTTCTGTTTCCATCCTTGAGGCAGGGAGCCAACAAGTTTATTTGCCTGAGGTTCAAGACTTAATCGATGAACTAATTCCTCACTTTTGGTCTTTATGCGACTATCACTCAGTTTATAAATGCCGCCAAAGAATTTTATGTTTTCAAGTACCGTTAGATCCTCATATAGTGAGAATTTCTGGCTCATGTAGCCTATATTCGATTTGATCTTCTCAGCCTGGCTATAGACATCAATGCCTGCAACAGTGGCTTTACCTGAGGTTGGCTTCGACAAACCGCACAGCATTCTCATGGCTGTGGTTTTACCGGCTCCATTAGCCCCCAGAAAGCCAAATATCTCTCCTTTGTTAACAGTAAATGTAATATTGTCAACTGCTGTGAAATTGCCAAACTTCTTGGTCAGTCCTTCGGTAATTATTACTTCCTCTTTCATGGCTCAGGCTCTTAACAAATGGATAAAACAGTCTTCTATTGAGGGAATATCAGGTTCCATCTCTAGGTTATGATGCTCTTTTTCATAAAGATAGGTTCTCAGCTCCTCCACATTTATACTTTCCTTCTGAAAAGTAAAATGAACGTTTTCACCAAAAGGATATGCATAGATATCATCTGACCATGCCTTAATATCATTCAACAGTGCCGGTGTACTTACTGATTTGGCCTTATATAGTTCCTTTGGAAAGGAATCAATTATTGCCTGTGGCGTTTCAATGGCCAGTATTTCTGATTTTTGCATCAATGCTATCCTGTCGCACAGGGTAGCTTCATCCATGTAGGGTGTTGATACCAATATAGTGATCCCTTCATTCTTTAATTTTTTAAGCATTTGCCAGAATTCCTTCCTTGATACGGGGTCTACTCCTGTAGTTGGCTCATCAAGAAATAATACAGTTGGCTTGTGTATAAGGGCACAACTTAATGCCAGCTTTTGCTTCATACCGCCCGATAATTTCCCGGCTCTCCTGTCCTTAAATGGTTCAAGCTGAACATATATGTCCTTGATCAGGTGGTAATTCTCCTTGATGGTGGTTTTAAATACCGTTGCAAAGAAGTTCAGATTTTCTTCTACCGTTAGATCCTGATACAAAGAGAACTTACCGGGCATATACCCTATGGTCTGCCTTATTTGCTTAAAATCTTTCACAACATCCAATCCATCAACCATGGCCTCTCCACCATCAGGTAACAATAAGGTAGTCAGCACCCTGAACAGGCTTGTTTTTCCAGCTCCATCAGGTCCAATTATACCAAATATCTCGCCCTTATTGACTGTAAACGAAACATTGTCGACAGCAACAAACCTATCCTTACCGTAATGCTTGCTTATCCCTTTAACTACAACTGCTTCCATTGCTTAAAAATTTGCCTGTTCCTTATTTGAACTTTACCTCTCCATACATGCCAATTTTAAGGTATCCATCATTTGGAACCCTTATCTTAACTGCATATACCAGATTTGCACGTTCTTCCTTTGTTTGTATTGTTTTAGGGGTAAATTCTGATTTTTCGCTAATCCAGTCAACGGTACCGCTATACTCCTTGTATCCTTCTTTCGTATCATCTACAAACACCCTTACACTCTGGTTCAATTTAATGGAAGGCAATTGGTTGCCTGTTATATATGCTCTGAGAGTCAGGTGCGCAAGATCGGCTATCTTATATAATGGTTTACCTGCAGTTGCCATCTCATTTACTCTGGAATATTGGGTAAGGACAGTCCCTGAAACGGGATTTACCAGCGTGCAGTTATCAAGCTGATCATTAATCTGTTCTATTTGAATCTTAAGGGGATTGGTCTCCTCATTTAAGCTGGCTGAAGTAATTTGCAGGGATGAACGTAAAGCTTCAGTCTGACTTGAAAGAATAGATACCTGCGCGTTAACATCATCCATCTGTTTTTGAGTTGCGGCCCCGGCTTTGAGCAAGTTTTCAATTCTTGATTGTTCATGTCGTGCCTGCTTTAGTTGTTGCTGTATAGCCGACAATTGTGCCTGTACGTCAGGATTTTTGCTCAGTACAGCCCTGATCTGCGATTGCAATTGCTTTTTCTTGAGCACCAACTGTGTACTGTCAATATAGCCAATAATATCGCCTGCTTTAAGGGTAGTACCTTCTTCCAGGTTCAGTGCTGTAATAATTCCATTTACTTCAGCTGAGATAATGGTTTCTTCGGCTTCAAATGTACCTGATGCATCAAATTGGTTGCTGTTCCTGTTACAAGCCATTACGCCTATCGCGAGCATGCATATAAGTGCTGTTTTTTTCATTTCAGTCATTATTTAGTTGATTGTGTTCCGGTTATTAACTGATGATTATGTTGTGCCATGAGTCTCTGTATCTCATGTATGACTTTCGCTTGCCGTGCATTGTCGGCTGCCGTTACTTCGCGCAGATAGTCGGCACTGGTTATTACACCATTTTCCAATTGTGCCAATGCCGCCGTTCTAATGCTCTCTCTCAATGATACAATTTCATTGTCGGTATTTATTAACTGCTGAATCTTATCCAATTCGGCATTCTGTTGAGTAACCTGCAAGTTAGTATTGAAAAGGAAGGTTTCGCGTTGCAATTCAATCTGTTGCCTTGAAATGGCATTGATAGACTTTTCTCTGTGCTTATTGTAAAAGCCGGTTAGAGGATAGGCTAATCTTACACCTGTAATATAGTAAGTATCAGCATCAGGTTCCAGCATATTCAGAGCCGGTGATCCGTAACCTCCTTGAAAAAACAGGTTTACTTTGGGCAGATTCCTTGCAGTTATAGCTTTCGATTGTACCAAAGTACTCGCGATGCGAGTGTTGAAGAGATTCAACTCCGGACGGTTGATTTCTTTTGTTATTTCAACATCCCCGGGTATCTCCAATTCTGTTTGCTCATCCAATGGTAGGTTTATGAACATAGACAACATCCCAAGAAATGCTTTTCTGCCTGAAGTCAACTCCACCAGGTGCTGATCAATTTTAAGAAGCTCGGCTTTCAGTGCATCCACATTGCTTTTCAATACTATTCCATTGGCATAGGCAGCCTCTGTCTTTTCCAATCCTGCTGTAATATCCTTCCTCATCAATCTCGTTTGCTCAATCTGACCATTATACAGCAGGACACCAAAGTAAAGTTGGTTTATACGCTCCCCGAGTTTGTAAAGCTCAACCTCAGTACTTTGATTTTCAATCTCTTGCTGTATCTCCTGGGCCTTTCTTTGTGTATTCAGCACTCCACCGTCGTATAGTGTCTGAGTAATATCCACATACACTTTATACTGGTTCTTGTCGATCTCAGGAATCGTCATGTTTGGAATAGTGATGGGCAATTTTGTGACATCCGACTGATAAGTATACTGGCCATTGATGGATATAGATGGCAAGTATCCTGATTTTACGTTGTTTACTGAGTATTCTCCACTCTGCTTTATCAAATCAAGACTTTTAATGAGCGGATAATTCACTCTGGCAAGTTCATGACTCTGCTCAAGTGTCAACTTATTACCCTGAGCAAAAGCCGTTAAGCTGCAAAACACCATTATCAGTATAATGACCAGCTGATAGTTCCTTCGTGTTTTCTTCATGACTGTATTATTTTTCTTTGTCGTTCGTCCATAAAAAATAAAATGACTTGTAGAATCAACCCTTAAATCTTTGCATCGAGAATAGCGTTTACCCATATGGGGATATATCTTTTCCTGTCGTTCATCAGTTGATAGAATTCTTCCTTCCCAATGCCACCAATACTGGTAAAAATGGGCTTGGTAATGAATGGGAAAACTATCAAGCCAATAATGGATAAAAGGAACTGTACCGGATTGATATCCTTGTTCCTGGCATGTATCTGCCTGAAGAAACTTGATTCCAGCAATGCCGGCATTAGTTGTACCTTCACGCCAAAGTCATGCGGATTGTGCTTAAGCTCGTTGAAAACCATTATTGGAAGATCGGGATTCTCAATAAGCATGTCAGTATACGTGTCGGCAATGATCTCAATCTTCACCCCAAGTGAGAGTGATTCGTTGATGAGAATTGGTACAATGGTACCAAACAGTTGATAAACCTTCTCCTGCATCACAAGGTCGAACAACTTTTCCTTGCTCCTGAAATAATAGTTCACCAATGCCAGATTAATGCCGGCTTCATCGGCAATATCCCTTGTACGTGTTCCAAAGTATCCCTTCTGCGAAAACACCTTGCGGGCTGCTTCCTTGATCTTTTCTTCAGTGGATGTGTCCACTTCTACTTTTTTCTTTGTTGCCATGGCCTAAGAATTTTTACGGCTACAAAGATAATTTAATAAATCGTATAAATCAAGTATTTTAATCATTTGTTTAATTTTATTTTCCTTCGAGTCCATTTTTGCTTTCATTTACCTGATCATTTGATCACCAGAATGCAGAATCTGCCTGTAAACCCATCATAACAGCCGTACTTTTTGAAACCCTGAAAATAAATAACCTCTTATGTCGTTTCAAAAGATCGCATTTACATTGAAAATTGGTAAATTTTTATGATCTAAAAGTACATTACTTCATTTGTTGTTGATATATTTGCTGTTTCACTCAAAAAGTATACAAATATCTATATGAAAATCACTATAGTTGGAACCGGTTACGTTGGACTAGTAACCGGCACTTGTTTTGCAGAGGTGGGAATCAACGTGGTATGTGTTGATATCGATAAAAATAAAATTGATAATCTTAAGAAAGGTATTTCACCTATTTATGAGCCGGGGCTCGATGTAATGATAGCCCGTAATGTTGAAAAAGGGCGGCTGCTCTTCTCAACTGATCTTCCCTCATGTGTAAATGATACCGACATTATATTCATAGCTGTTGGCACTCCCCCTGATGAGGATGGCAGTGCTGACCTTAAATACGTCCTTGATGTAGCCCGTACGGTTGGTCAACACATGAACAGGCATATAATGATTGCCACCAAGAGCACCGTGCCTGTTGGCACAGCACCAAAAGTAAGAAAAGTAATACAGGAGGAACTTAATAAGAGAGGTCTGAACCTTAGCTTTGATGTAGCATCCAATCCTGAATTTCTTAAAGAGGGTGATGCCATCAATGATTTTATGAAACCTGACCGAATAGTGGTAGGCATTGAATCACCGGTTGCCGAAGAGATCATGACCCGCCTGTATAAGCCCTTCACATTGAATGGCCACCCGGTAATCTTTATGGATGTCCCATCGGCCGAAATGACCAAATATGCAGCCAATGCAATGCTCGCTACCAAGATCAGTTTCATGAATGATATAGCCAATTTATGTGAGATTGTGGGTGCTGATGTCAACATGGTGCGTAAAGGAATAGGTAGTGATACGCGCATTGGCAATAAATTCATCTACCCGGGTATAGGATACGGTGGATCATGCTTTCCTAAGGATGTAAAAGCCTTGATTAAAACAGCCGACAACCGGGGTTATAAAATGAGAGTGCTTAAGGCCGTTGAAGAGGTGAATGATGATCAGAAGTCAGTGCTTTTCAATAAGCTGATGGCCTATTATAATAATGATCTGAATGGCAAAACCATTGCCCTCTGGGGGCTTTCATTTAAGCCCCAGACCGACGATATGCGCGAAGCGCCATCACTGGTTATTATTGAAAAGTTAATTGAAAGAGGATGTAAGGTAAAAGCTTACGATCCCGTTGCAATGGAAGAAGCCCAACGAAGGTTAGGCAATGACATTCAATTATGCAAAGATCCCTATGAAGCGGTGATGGATGCTGATGCCTTATTGCTGGTAACGGAATGGACTGAATTCAGGTTCCCCAACTGGAATGTGGTGAAAAGACTGCTTAAAAAGCCGGTTGTAATTGACGGTCGAAATATTTATGACCGGAATGAATTGCAGAAACTTGGATTCTACTATTCCTGTATTGGAGTGAACACACAAAAAGCATGAAGAAAAAAATACTGGTAACCGGGGGTGCCGGTTTTCTAGGTTCACACCTTTGTGAACGGCTCCTTAATGAAGGCAATGAAGTAGTTTGCCTCGATAATTACTTCACCGGACAGAAAGCCAACATTGTACACTTATTATCCAATCCCTATTTTGAACTCATAAGGCATGATATAACCATGCCCTTTTTCATTGAGGTTGATGAAATTTATAATCTGGCGTGCCCGGCCTCACCGGTACACTACCAGTATAATCCCATTAAAACGGTTAAAACCTCTGTTATTGGGGCAGTAAATATGCTGGGGCTGGCTAAGCGTATAAAAGCTAAAATACTCCAGGCAAGCACCAGTGAGGTGTATGGCGATCCTCAAATCCACCCGCAGGTGGAAAGCTACTGGGGGCATGTCAATCCTATTGGTGAAAGGGCTTGCTACGATGAAGGAAAAAGGGCTGCCGAAACCCTCTTTATCAATTACCATAAACAGAACAATGTAAGAATCAAGATCATGCGTATTTTCAATACGTATGGTACCCGTATGCATCCTAATGATGGCCGGGTGGTATCAAACTTTATAGTCCAGGCATTAAAAGGTGAAGATATTACCATATACGGCGATGGCAGTCAGTCGCGTAGCTTTTGCTATCACGCTGACCTCATTGATGGCATGATCCGCCTCATGAATACCGGTGATGATTTCATTGGCCCTGTTAATGTGGGCAATCCCAATGAGTTTACCATTCTTGAACTGGCAAACCTGGTCATCAAATTGACCGGCTCATCATCCAAAATAATCATGAAACCGCTGCCTGCTGATGATCCGCTTCAGCGTCAGCCAAATATTGACCTGGCTCGTAAAGTGCTCGGATGGGAACCAAAAGTTGAACTGGAAGAGGGATTAACACATACCATTGAGTACTTCCGTAACATAATTAAATAATCAGGAATGTTGAAAATACTGGTTACCGGCAGCAATGGACAGTTAGGAAATCAACTGAAAGAGATTGCCGGTTTGCATAATAACTGCAATTTCCTTTTCACTGATCTGCCTGAACTCGATATCACATCAGAGGAAATGGTTGAAAAGGTTTTATTAGAATTCCAACCCGATTGGATTATCAACTGTGCTGCTTATACTGCTGTCGACAAAGCTGAAACTGATCAGACAGCAGCTCAAAAGCTTAATGCGGAGGCTCCTGCCCTGCTGGCAAAACTCAGTGCCGTGCACAATGCACGTATGATACACATCAGCACCGACTATGTGTTTGATGGAAAAAATTATCGTCCCTATACTGAATCTGATACAAAAAATCCAAACGGTATATATGCCACAACCAAAGCCTTGGGCGAGGATTTTGTAATGAAGGCAAATCCAAAGGCGGTTATTATAAGAACATCATGGCTCTATTCAGTCTATGGCCATAACTTTATGAAAACAGTTTTACGACTGGCTGCTGAAAAAGGCAGTATGCGCATTGTATGTGATCAGATAGGTACGCCAACCTGGACAGGTGACCTTGCAGCCGGTATAATGGCTGTTGTTGAGCAAAATATTGGAGCCGGCATTTACCACTTCTCAAATGAAGGGGTATGCAGCTGGTATGATTTCGCAAAGGCAATTGTTGAATTGCAGCATATAAAGAGTACGGTACTACCTATAAATACCAACGAATATCCATTGCCTGCTCCACGACCATATTATAGTGTGCTTGACAAATCACTGTTTAAAGCCACCACCGGTATTTCTATTCCCCACTGGCGTGATAGTTTGAAACAATGTCTTAATCAGTTGAATGAGCAGAGCCGAGCTTAGTAAAATACACACCAAGATTTTTGAAGCAGCAACTGAGGTCCATACACTTATGGGCCCGGGATTGCCTTCGAAGGTCTATAAAACATGCATCCAGCATGAACTCCGTATCAAGAACCTGATGTTCCGCAAAGAGGTGCTGTTTCCGGTTATCTACAAAGATTTCAAGGCAGGTGAGCTTACTGTTGAAACACTGATTGAAAACACCACCATACTGGAAATAATTTCTGAACCTCTCATCACGCCATTGCATATAGCTGCCATGCAATCAAAATTGAGGATAACCAAACTTCGTATGGGAATAATTATTACTTTTAATACACTAAATATGATTGAAGGATATCGTAAGATTACTATTAATCCATGATGATATGAACCATTATTGCTGATTACGGTTAACAGTCATAAATAAGGATTATAGCAGTTTGAGAGAAAGAAATATACAAAATAGCACAATTAATATTTGAAATCATGAGCAATAAAGCAGTTGACCCGGCTATTATAGCAAAAGCCAATACCTGGTTACAAAACAGCTATGATGAAGAGACCCGCACAGCCGTGCAGTACATGTTGCAGTTTGATGAAACGGAATTGGTAGAATGCTTCTATCGTGATCTTGAATTTGGAACCGGTGGTTTGCGCGGTATAATGGGTGTTGGTACCAACAGGATGAATAAATACACCGTAGGTGCTGCCACACAGGGACTGGCAAATTACCTTTTACAGAGTTTCAATGATTTGCAGATAATAAGTATAGCCATTGCTTTTGATTCAAGAAACAATTCACAATACTTCGCACAGGTTGCCGCCGGAGTATTGGGTGCAAACGGTATGCGTGTTTATCTCTTTGATAATTTGAGGCCTACCCCTGAGCTTTCATTTGCTGTAAGGCATTTTAAGTGCCAGGCCGGAATAGTTATTACAGCCTCACATAATCCCAAAGAATACAACGGATATAAAGTATATTGGAACGATGGAGGACAATTGGTGCCGCCACACGACAAGAATGTAATAGCCGAGGTTCAGAAGATTAGCAATGTTGAAGATATAAAATTCACCGGTGGTGATGAGAATGTGATTCTGGTAAGTAAAGAGGTGGATGAACCTTACCTTAAAGCTATTAAATCTCTTTCTTTGAATCCTGATATTATTGAAAATCAGAAGGATCTTAAAATAGTATACACTGCTATTCATGGCACAGGGGCGGTTATCGTACCTCCGGCATTAAAAGCCTTTGGTTTTACCAACATCAATACGGTAGAAGAGCAAATGATACCTGATGGAAACTTCCCAACGGTATTGTCACCTAATCCCGAAGAAAAAGCTGCATTGGAAATGGCCCTTGAAAAAGCCAGAGAAATTGATGCCGACCTGATTCTTGCCACAGACCCTGATGCTGACCGGGTGGGCGTTGGCGTTAAAGACGACAAAGGGCAATATATATTACTTAATGGTAACCAATCAGCATCACTGCTCATATATTACTTAATTACTCAGTGGGAAAAACAAGGTAAACTCACCGGTAAAGAGTACATTGTGAAAACCATAGTTACTTCAGAGTTGCTTAAGGATATTGCTCAAAGCAGGAGAGTAAAACACTTTGATGTACTCACCGGTTTCAAGTATATTGCTGAAGTTATCAGACAAAATGAAAACGAACTCACTTTCATTGGAGGTGGCGAAGAAAGTTACGGTTATTTGGTGGGTGATTTTGTCCGTGACAAAGACGCCGTGAGTGCTTGTTGCATGCTGGCTGAAACGGCAGCCTGGGCTAAAGAACAGGGCCTTACCATGTACAATCTGCTGATTGATATTTATACAAAGTTCGGCTTCTACCTGGAGGACCTTATTTCAGTAACTAAAAAAGGAAAATCAGGCGCCGAGGAAATCCAGGAAATGATGAAAAATTATCGCTCGGCTCCTCCTACAGAAATTAATGGACTGAAGGTGATTGCAGTAAAAGATTATCTGAAACAAACCGAGTTTAATCTATTGTCAGGAAAGCAATACCCCATTGACCTGCCGAAATCAGATGTACTGCAGTTCTTCCTTGAAGGTGGCAGTAAAATCACTGTTCGTCCTTCAGGTACCGAACCAAAAATCAAATTCTATTTTGGTGTGAAGGGGATACTCAAAAGCAAGAGTCAGTTCTATGAAGTTAATAAAGCCATGAGAAGTAGCCTTGAAGGGATGATTGACTCCATGGGCTTGAGAAAATAACTCTTCTAATTATGTCCTTATCAGGGATTGCCTATCGGTAATCCCTTTTTTAATTATCCCAACCGTCAATTTACTTAATGTCCATACTTAGTTATGAATGCTACAGTAGATAAGAAATAGGGGTAAATTCCTTTTTCGTACGTATTTCATACGTATTTCATACGTATTTCGTACGTATTGACACGTATAAAACAGGTATGAACTACGTTTATAATACGTATAATATAGGAGTTTATCCTTAATCAAATAGCAAATTAAATCAGTCAGATAATTATTCAATTAATCCTGACCAATCACGGGTTACAACTCAGGGGAAATGAATAAATAATTTACCATTTTCATCACTAACGTTTGGATAAACCTTATTCTATTATACATTTGCGGTATGTTCTCACATAAGAATCAACTATAAGTCATTTCAGATGAAAAAAAATACACTCCTCCTTTTGGTTATTGTATTGGCCATTCTACAAACAGGCAAAGCCCAACAGACCTCTCCAAAGGATTATACTATATTTGTAAATCCTTTTATTGGCAGCGGTTCAGTTGATAGTTTAAGTTTATCGGGCAGTAATTTTCCGGGGGCTACCTACCCTTTCGGACTGGTGCAATTGAGCCCTGATACAGACGACAATCCCGAGAATCCTTGCAGCGGGTATGATTACGCCAATGATACTATTGTTGGCTTTAGTCATACACACCTGAGCGGGACCGGTGTGGCTGATCTATTCGATTTTCTGTTTATGCCTTTCAGGGGAGAATTAGCCTGGGATGCCTTTTCAAAAGATAAAACTAAAAAAGGATATAGCACTCCATTTAGCCATGATAATGAAGTGGCAGCTCCAGGATATTATAGTGTCCTTTTGGACGAAATTGGAATAAGGGCAGAACTTACTGCTACAGAGCATTGTGGTATGCACAGATATTCATCCATTGACAAGAAACCATGGCACTTGATGATTGATATGGACCATTCACTTGATAAGAGCCGTCCTTATTGGGTCTGCCGTGTTCTTGATGCCCAGCTTCGTGTAATTGATGATCATACAATAGAAGGCTACAGAACTATAAGTGGCTGGGCCAATCAACGACGTGTGTATTTCAGAGCCGAATTTTCCAAACCCTTTACAAAGCAGTACATGAAGGCCGGTGGTCGGGTATATGAGGACCAGCCTATTGCCAATCACACCAATCTTAAAATGATTGTTTCATTCGATAATAATCAGCTTGAGCCGGTTATAATCCGGGTGGGACTTTCTTCCGTAAGTTATGAAGGTGCACGTGAAAACCTGAATGCCGAAATTAAAAGCTTTGACTTTGACAAGGTGCATGATGAAACAAGAAAAGTATGGAACAATGAGCTGTCAGTAATTGAAATGGAAGGTACTCCAACCCTAAAAACCATATTCTACACATCCCTGTATCATACACTCATTCAGCCCAATAATATAGCCGATGTAAATGGAGATTATATCAATAGTACATCTGAATTAAGGAATGCCCCTGACAAGAAACACTACAGTACCTTCTCGTTGTGGGATACATATAGGGCTGCTCATCCGCTTTATACTATAATTCAGCCTAAACGCGCCGCAGGTTTCATCAATTCAATGCTTCGGCAGTATCAGGATTATGGTTATCTGCCCATCTGGCAACTGTGGGGCAAGGAAACGTATTGCATGATTGGCAATCATGCCATTCCGGTCATTGTTGATGCCTTCAACAAGAAGATTCCCGGTGTTGATTACAATCTGGCTTGGGAAGCAGTTAACGCATCGTCCCGAATTCCCCATCAAGCTGCAGCCTTTAACCTACTCGACAAATACAAGTATTTTCCTGAGAACAAGCAATCACAATCGGTGAGCATTGCACTGGAAATAGCCTATAACGACTGGTGCGTTGCACAGATGGCTACCAAGATGGACAAAGAAGAGGACCAAGCCTATTTCAGCACACGGGCAAACTATTACAAGAACCTGTTTGATCCTTCAATAGGCTTCTTCCGTGCGAAAGATGAAAAAGGAGCATGGATGGAACCATTTTCACCTCTGAAATATGGAGGCAATGGAGGTTATCCTTTTACTGAAGGCAACGGATGGCAGTATTTGTGGTACGTTCCGCAGGATGTTTACAGCTTTATCGAAATGATGGGTGGTGACGAGGCTTTCATTGCAAAGCTGGATGAGTTCTTCACTTTGGATGTTCTGCCTGAGGATGTGAACGGAAATGCATCAGGATTCATTGGACAATATGCTCATGGCAATGAACCCAGTCATCATATTGCCTACCTCTATAACTTCACCAGCCAGCCTTGGAAAACCCAGTACTATACAGCCAAGGTAATGAAGGAGCAATATACCCATCAGCCATCAGGTTATTCAGGCAACGAAGATTGCGGACAAATGTCGGCATGGTACATTTTCAGTACACTTGGCTTCTATCCCGTTAATCCGGCCAATGGAGTTTACTGCATTGGTTCACCACAAGTACCGTCAGCAACCATAAATCTTGAGAATGGCAAGAAGTTCACGGTTACTACTTATGATCAGAGCGATGAGAACGTGTACATCCAGAAGATTGTACTTAACGGTAAGCCATATAAAAAGACCTATATCGTTCATGATGATATTATGAATGGCGGTACCATTGAATTCTTCATGGGCAAAAAGCCAAATACCAAGATGGCATTGTATGAGAAGCCGATATTGTAGATCGTATTCGTTTTAGTTCAATAAATCGTAAAAGAAAAGGGCAGAAAATCTCTGCCCTTGTACTTTTATTGTTTAATGGTATACCAAATGGTAATCTTGTACCGGCTGGTGGATATTAGCTTCCAAGTGTAGCAACCATTACAGCTTTAATGGTGTGCAGGCGGTTTTCAGCTTCATCAAATACAACTGACATGGATGATTCAAATACATCTTCAGATACTTCCATTGATTCGAGACCATATTTCTGAAAGATCTCTTCACCTATAGTGGTTTCGCGGTTATGGAATGCCGGTAAGCAATGCAGGAATTTTACCTTTGGATTGCCGGTCTTTTTAACAACATCCATATTAACCTGGTAAGGCTTCAGCAATTTTATTCTTTCAACCCATACTTCAGCCGGTTCTCCCATTGATACCCATACATCGGTATAGAGAAAGTCAACGCCCTTTACACCTTCAGCAACATCCTCGGTAAGAGTGATCTTTGCACCGGTTTCCTTGGCAATTTCACGACAGGTAGCAACAAGTTCTTCATTTGGCCAACATGCCTTTGGTGCAACAGCACGGAAATCCATTCCCATTTTGGCTGCGCCTACCATAAGAGAGTTACCCATATTGTTCTTGGCATCGCCCAGGTATGCAAAAGCAACCTGATGCAGAGGCTTGTCGGTATGTTCCATCATGGTCAGGAAGTCGGCAAGTATTTGTGTTGGATGGAATTCAGTAGTCAGGCCATTCCATACAGGTACACCTGCATATTTACCCAGTTCTTCAACAATGCTCTGAGCATAACCGCGGTATTCAATACCATCATACATGCGTCCTAAAACACGGGCTGTGTCTTTCATTGACTCCTTCTTGCCTATCTGTGATCCTGAGGGTCCCAGGTAAGTTACATGAGCTCCCTGGTCAAGGGCTGCTACCTCAAAGGCACAACGGGTGCGGGTGGAGTCCTTTTCAAATATGAGGGCAATGTTCTTGCCTTTTAATTTCTGCTGCTCGATACCTGTGTATTTAGCGCGTTTGAGGTCAGAGGCTAATTGCAAAAGGTGTTTGATCTCCTGTGGGGTGAAATCAAGAAGTTTTAAAAAATTACGGTTTCTGAGATTGAATGACATGGTACAATATTTTAATGGTTTGATTGATTCTTATCTGTTAGAGTAATGTTGATTCCTTTGTTAAATGATCACTATACGGGTACCTCCATTATCAATGCCCAGCTTTTCGGCATTGGTAATGATAGCCTCCTTGCCGGTTCCTTCAACGAAACTTATAGCTGCCCTGATCTTGGGAGCCATGCTGCCTTCAGCAAACTGGCCTTGCTCCAGGTATCGCTTGGCTTGAGAAATAGTCATGCGGTCAATTGCCTTTTCATCGGGTGTATTATAATTAATACATACTTTAGGTACATCGGTCAGGATAAATAACTTGTCAGCACGTATCTGAACTGCCAGCAATGATGAAGCAAGGTCTTTGTCGATTACTGCATCAATACCCTGGAGGTTATTCTCCTCTACAT
>CALCQV010000161.1 GCA_937894795.1 uncultured Bacteroidales bacterium | reverse complement strand
ACTTGACGGTTCTGTTTGGGAATCCATGTCACAGGCCTATTCACTGAACTACAACTGGAACCTGCAGGGTTGGGTTGAAACGCTTGACGGTGTAAGTGCTCCGTTGCAGCCAATCAACGACAACACTGTATATGGCCCTGTATCAGAACTGAGCCGTGGAAACTACCCAATGTTAAGTGGAGCTTCCTTACCGGCAGAGGCTATGAATGCATCACGTGAACTTACCGGATACAACATCTATCGTGATGAGGTATTGATTGGCAATACCACAGAGACATCCTATCTTGATACTGATCCTGCCATCTCCGTATTGGGCCAGACCTACTGCTACAATGTAACGGCAGTATACGAGGATTGCGAATCAGAATTCAGCAACACCGCCTGTGAGACAGTTATTGCAGCTGGCAACATGGAGGCAAGTGCAGTGAATGTATATCCCAACCCGTCAAACAGCGTGGTTAACATCGAGCTTACCAACGACATCAGCCAGCTGGTTATCTATAACTACGTTGGACAGGTTGTTCATGAGCTGGTTGTGACTAAGGATAAGAACATCCAGATAGATGTACGCAATTACGATGCAGGCGCATACCTGATTAAGTTTACCACAAGATCAGGTGAAACCTTCACCAAGAAAATTGCAGTTACTAAATAATCGTTAAATCGATCTATTTAAAAGAGCTCCGGATTTCCGGGGCTCTTTTTTATTATCTGAGGAAATAGAAGCGGAATAAAGAGGATATAGAATTAAGGACTGGCTTGTAAGCAGCAGCTCATAACATCTATAGAGGATAATCTTAGACCATATCTTTTGGTAAGTTAATTATGTCTGGATTTCAGTTGAGAATAATGATCATTAGTAGTGTTTGATTCTACATGGATGGATATTTATTTATAATTCTCAACTCTTGTATTGTAATATTGCCAATGAGTAAATAAACTACAATTGATTGTAAATGCTGTTTAGTCTATAAATATGCATCTTCGGATATACTTCGGATATACTGGATATCTGCTTGATATCAGATAATCCTTATAAACTTCGAAGTTGGTTTTATAAAACTTTCGGAGTAAATATAGGCTTAACAAAAGTCGATTCTCTTGTTCAACCAGATATTCATTCCACTAAATACATGCTGAATAAAATTAAGCAGTGTGTTAATCAGTAATTGAGGGTAAGTGCTAACTGTTCTCAATTTATAATGAATAGATTATCCACCTCCAATGAAAGCACGCGGCTGATTATACCAATCATTTTGATAACCATAAAAAAAAGGCTGCTCCGTGAGGAGCAGCCTGGCGCGAAAACCATATACAATTATGGTCGGGGGGATCGCATTTTATCTTTGCATTTTCATATAGTCCATTCTATCGGGTTTATGTTTGATATTGCGTGGATTATAATTTTAACTTGACTATCTTTTATTTATGTATTGGTTGTTAAAAGCTTTATTCTAAGTGGTTATTAACTGAATTCACTTTTACACTTATATTGAATTTCTATTATTCTAGATTAGAATGGTGTACATTCAAGCTCTTCTTTCGACCTGTTATTCCGTGGTGAAAATCCTAATCCCGGGCCTTTACCTCTGAACAGACTAAATGCATCCAGCTCAAAAGTAAGTGAAACTTCATGCGATGGTCCGGTTCCGGGTCGTATCTCTGTTAAAACAAAGTCGTATGAATAGTTAACCTTTACCCTTGTCTGCTTTGATAACGGTGCATTTATGCCAAGCAGGAAAATCAAATCATTTGATTTTACCAGATCAGTTGTTCTGTTTCTGAACCACACACCTGCATATATATTTGATCTTAGGAAGTTTAATCCTACAGAATATGTTCTGAAATCAGCCTGAGCTTCATAAATAAAACCAGGATTAAATTTAAAGCTGTTTGACTTGTTATATCTCTGAAAATAAGGGCCATCAGCGCTTCCTTCCGTTTCAATAACAATATCTCCTGTGATCGCCATTTTCCTGGGAAGAGGAGAGGTCAATGAAAGAAATGATTCATTGGGACGGAACAGGTGATGAACTGCCAGGCCAAACGTACCCATGATTGACCTGAACATGGTAGTGCTCTCAGTAAACCGAAAAACTCCACCTGCCGAGAAGTCAGGATAAATTACGTTACCGCTGTTTGGAGGCAGGAAGCCTGATTCATAAATGTTTCCATAGATCGGATCAAGCTGGTCAGAGAATACAAGATTATTCCAGTTGATACTTTTTTGAACAAACGATGTCATGATCCCTACCTGGGTTACCATATCTTCCTGAAGATTGATCCGCACTGCTGTTGATAATCCTATCACTGATGTCTTCAGATATCCGGTTCCTGCATTATCGTTCATTACCATTAAACCAAGTCCGCCTGATCCGGGAATGTTGCGTTCAGCAATATCCATGGTGAAATTCAAATTCCGCAAATCACCCGGCAGTTGTGACCATTGATCACGTACTGCCAGCCTGGCCCTTAGTCCCGGTGACAATCCTACTACCGCCGGATTATAATATGTTGGAACATTATAAAACTGTGAGAATAAAGGATCTTGAGCATTGGCTTTGTCTGCCATTAATGCGATGCTGATGACTAATATGAGTAATTTTATGTTTTTCATTTTCATGGTCTTTTAATTATCATTTCAATCCTTTATCGAATTAGATATACCGTTCCGTAAGTAGTTTCAGGTATCTTATTGCTGTTGCCTACGTTATCACCGTTCCAAATGGTCCCATCCTTAAATACCGCAGTTGCTTTCCATAAGTAGGTATCCTGTGGAAGTAAGTTGTCCTCATAAACACCATTCCATCCTTCAGCCGGTGATCCATTTTCATCCAAAGCAGTGGTTGTCCACAGGATATTTCCCCATGTATCATAAACTTCAAGCATATACGATTGTAAATTGATACCAACTGCCTTGAATTTGCGTACTTCCGGATTGGGATTGTTCGGTGAAAAAGCATTCGGCACATACAATCCTTTGAACATAAGTGAGTAATTCATGGTAAGCGTATCCGGACAATCATATTCATTCAAGGAGATCAGAGATATCTCATATTCTCCGTCTTTGTCAAAGTTTATTACAGGATTTATTTCAAAGGATACATAATCAATTCCAAAGCTCCATTCGTACGCATTAGCGCCAATAGAACCATTGGTAAATAGCACTCTGCCTTGAGTATCCTCATAATTACTGGTTATGCTGAATGCACTGGTTGGTTTAGGATTGACGGTTATTCTCTTTGAAATATTTGAACGGCAACCGTTTTCATCAACAACAATTAACTCTACATCATAATTGCCAACTTCCTGGAAAGTAAATTGAGGATTTGGAACTCCTGCAAGACCAATCATATCAATGGAATCCTTAATCCTCCACCACCATTTGTCAATCGGTGCTTCTGAAGCATCACTAAGGTCAGTGAAGTATGTAGCATTGTTTTGACAGGCTATAGTGTAATTGAAATCAGCGGTTGGAATATTATGTATCCCAATGTTCCTAACGATGGTGTCAGAACAGCCATTCTCGTTTGTTACAATAAGCGTTGGACGATACATGCCGGTTGACGGATATTGGTATACCGGATTTGGTATGGATGAAATGTCAGCAACTGACATCTGATCGCCAAAGTCCCAACTCCATGATTCAATACGTGAGCCACCAAATTGAGATATATCACTGAAGAGAGTGGATGAATTCACACACGTGTCAGCAACTGTAAAGTCAGCTTGAGGTGAAGGCAATATGGTAACTGTTTGTGTTAGTGTATCAGTGATGGTTATTCCCATTGTTACAGTTGATACAACAAGTGATACGTCATAAACACCGTCTGATTCATAGAAATGACTTACAGTAGGTTGATAATCAGTATATCTCATTGAGTTTCCATCGCCAAAGTACCAAGTCCAATCATTGATCGGGATTCCACAGAATGAATGATCTTCAAAGGTGAGAGCCTGACGTTCACAACTAATATTGCCTAGTTGAGTAAACCCTGCTGTTATGCATGGCAGGTTGATGGCTGTAACAGTTACTGAATTGCTGCAACCAACTGCATTTATTACCGTGAGTGTAATTTCAAAGGCACCTGTTGTATTGTAGTAATGTGATGTATTGCCGGGTGCAGAATGTAATGTGTCAGAAGTCCCGTCACCAAAATCCCAGATCCAGGTTACAATATTGCTGTTGTTGGATATGGAGTAGTCAGTCAGATAGATTGTGCTGTCGCAGGAGCCCGAAACACTTATAAATCTTGGATAAGGAAGTTCCTTAACCTCAACATTCTTATAAACCGTTGTTTGACAATTGTTCTCATCTGTTGCAGTGAGTGAAACCAGATAAGTACCAATGTTTGCAAAATAGTGTACCGGATTACTTAATGTCGAAGTATTGTAGAATCCCGAAGCCAGATCATCAAAATTCCAGGAGTATGAAACAAGTGTTCCATTCTCGGGTGCTATCAGTACCGGTGAGAATGCTGTTGTATCACCCAGACAGGTAATGCTATTGTCAATGGCTACTTCAAGAGCTGCCGGTATACAAATCTCTCTAACAATAGTATCCATGCAACTCCGCTTATCTGTTACAATAAGTGTTACATTGTAACAGCTGTCAGTTACAGGGAATGTGTGTACCGGATTTTGAAGATTTGAATTGTAATAAGGTTCAAATTCCCACGACCAGGCATTCATTGACCCAAGTGCTGAAGTTGATTCATCAACAAAAGTCACTGTGCCATTTAAGCAGGCATTGGTGATGTATGAGAATGCAGCTACCGGTGAGGCAATAACCTCTACAGGCATAATGACAGTTGCCATACATCCCGATGAACTTGTAACGGTGAGCGATACATCATATATGCCCGGAACACTATAGAAATATTCAGGATTCTGAACGTTTGAGGTGCCGGTACCATTAAGTGCATTGGGATCGCCAAACGCCCAGTCCCAGGCAACAATTGCATCACCTGTAACTGTGTACGACTGGTCAGTGAAATATGAAACATTACCTGAGCAGGCACTGTTAGCTGTGAAGGCTGCAACCGGTGATGCTGCCACGGTAAGTATCTTACTGGTTGAATTTGTACAACCATTCATACTTGTTACTGTGAGAGTTACCGTGTATGATCCAAAGCTTGCATAAGTATGTGTTGGATTCATAAGGTCGGATGTAGGAGTGCCATCGCCAAAGTTCCATAACCAGGTAGCTATATCTGATACATTCATCGCATTGGGATCAGGTTCAAATAGTACAGGTTGATCTTCGCAAACCGTTGAATGTGTGAATGCAACAGCCGGAGGTGTAGCTATGGTTACTTGTTGAGAGGAAATGTCCTGACATCCTGATACGCTTATAGCAGTCAGTGTTACAGTGTAATTACCGGCAGTTGTGTAAGTGTGTACCGGATTCTGTAAGTATGAGGTGTTTGATGTGCCTGAAGCAGGATCTCCAAAGTTCCATAACCATTGTATTATAGAAGCTCCTCCATTGGTTGTTGTTAAATCAGTGAATTCCACGGGAGAGTCTTCACAAGCTGCTGCATAGCTGAAGCCTGATGTTGGTCCGATTGCTATCGTTAAATCATTGGATGTGAAAGCATCACAACCTGATAAGTTGGTTATGGTAAGAGTTGCAGTGAATACACCTGCATTTGAATATGTGTGTGTAACATTTGGATTTCCGGGTGCTGTTATTGTTATTTCATTACCATCGCCAAAGTCCCAATGCCATGAAATAATTGGACTTCCCACAGCGGTTGACATATCAGTGAATTGTACATCACTTCCGGTACATGCAGGAGCTGAGAAGGCAAACAAAGCTTCAGGTCCCGGAATTACACTTACCGGATGCATTATGGATGATGAACAGCCTGCAGTGTCGATGATTGTTAATGTTACATTGTAAACACCTGATGCTGCATAAATATGATCAGGATCAGCTATTGCTGATGTTGTACCGTCACCAAAGTTCCATAACCAGCTGATGGTAGAGTTTAGATTCACAAAAGTAGAACTTGTGAACGATACTGTATCTGCTGCACATCCACTGGTAAATGCAAACTCAATAACCGGAGCAGGGGCTATAACCACTGTTTTGGTTACTGTGGCATTACAGGTGTTTGATGTTGAAATAGCCAGCGTTACAGTATATGTTCCGGGTTGACTATATATGTGTGAAGGATTTGACAGCGTTGAATTATTGGCTGTTCCTGATCCAGGATCTCCAAAATCCCATGCCCAGTTTATAATCTGTCCACCACCATTGGGCTGTGAAAGATCATTGAAGAACATAGCCTGATTTAAACATGCACCTTCAAATGCGAAATTTGCAATGGGACTTGGCAGAACATTTACTGTTCGAATCACTGAGTGTTCACATCCCATGGATGTTGTTATTGCCAGAGTAACATTGTAAACGCCAGGATTAGCATAAATGTGACTCATATCTGGATCATCAGGGAAATTTACCACTACAATATTGCCATCACCAAAGTTCCATTCCCATCTGGTAATATACCCTGTGCTGCTGGATGAAAGATCAGTAAACTGCATTTCACTGCCCAGACAGGTTGGCTCGCTGTAACTGAAGTAAGCAACAGGTGCCTGACTGACAGAAATCAGGTTTGATACTGAGTTTAAACAACCTGCTGTGTCAGTTATGGTAAGCGTTACCATATAGTTGCCTGATGATGTATATGTATGCAAAGGATCCTGAAGTGTGGATTGTCCGCCATCTCCAAAGTCCCACATAAAATCTGCAACAGCGTTCAAATCAACCACCGAAGGATCAGTGAAGAAGCTTGCTGCCGTGTTGGCGCATGAGCCTTGCCATGTAAAAGCTACAGAAGGAGCAACACCGACACTAATTTGTTTGGTGATAGTGTCACTGCAATTATTGATATTTAATATTATAAGCGTTACATCATAAGTACCCGGTGTAGCGTAAACATGCTGCGGATTTGTAACATCAGAGTAGTTTAGTACACCTGATGCCGGATCACCAAAGTTCCAGTTCCAGCTTACAATGTTGCTGGGGCCATTTGCTGATGAAGCATCCTGGAATGTAACCACTACATCCTCGCAAGTTGCTGTATAGTGGAAGTTAGCTATCGGGCTCGGTAAAATAGTCACTTGAGCCGTATGTGTGTCATCACATCCAAATGAACTGATAACTGTTAGTGTAACATCATATGTACCCTGGCTTGAGTAGGCATGTGTTACATTGGGATTATTCGGGAACAACACAGTATCAGCAGGTGAGCCATCACCATAATTCCATATCCAACGTGTTATATAACCGTTCTCAGTTGATGACAGATTAATAAATTGAGTCTCATTACCCGAGCAATTAGGTGTTTCAATACTGAAGAATGCAGTTGGTATACTCTGTATTTCAATTATGTGCGATGCCATGGCTAAATTACCCAGCGTATCCGTAGTGGTTAGTGTAACGGTATAGAGGCCTGTGGCAGCAAATACATGAACCGGATTCATCTCATTGGAATAAAATCCGTCACCGAAGTTCCAGTGCCAAACAGCAATTGAACCAACCGGTGTTAATGTAGTATCCACAAAGAAATTGGTTGGTTGTCCTACACAGATATCTTCCCATGTAAAATCAACAAATGAACTTTGATTAATGGTAATTACCATCTGATCACTGACATTGCCGCATCCCATGAAACTTTCTGCACTAAGGTTAAGTGTTACTGACCCATTGGCTATGTCCTGAGAACTTGGAACATAAGTTGGAGAGAGCGTATTGGTATTTGTAAAGACTCCTGTTCCGGTTGTCGTCCATTCATAGCTCATGGCATTGTTTACAAATGCGCCTGAAACTGTATATGAACAAGTCTGGCAGATAGTTACATCCGGGCCGGCATTTGCTACAGCCGACGGTGTAATTGTTAGCGTTTGTGAGTCTATGAAATCGGCACATGGTGAATTTGAAGCGATAAGAGTTAGTACAATACTGCCTGAGTTGTAGTCAAGCTGGCTAGGTACGTAAGTTGGGGTAAGGGTGGTACCGTTTACGAAAAAGCCTGATCCTGATGTAACCCATACCAATTCAGAATAATTAGCGGCGGTGGCATCGGTAATAACGTATTGTGCACCCTGGCATATTGATCCGTCAGTTCCGGCATGAGCCTGTGGTTCTTGTTTTATGAATAGCGTAAGTGCATCTGAAGCACTTCCATAACATGTTGATGATGAAGTGCCGGTTAGTGTAAGTATTACACTCCCAGCTGCTATATCCGACGGACTGGGTGAATATACCGGATTCAGAATGGTAGGATCACTGAAGGTTCCTGTACCTGATGTTGTCCATAGCAATGAGTTATAGAATATTGCTGTGGCATTGGTAATGAAGAAGCTTCCCCCTTCACAGGTTGCCCCATCAGGTCCTGCATTAATTAATATCTCACCCGACTGGATGGTAATGACCATAAAATCAGATACCTCCGGACAAGTTGGATTTGAAACTGTCATCGTTAGTGTTACAGCTCCTATTGCTATGTCAGAAAGTGAAGGTATGTATGTAGGAGTCAGCGTATTGGAATTGGAGAGCATACCTGAACCGTTGCTTGTCCATAGTATTGCTGTGTAATTTGATGCTGTGGCTGTATTTACAGTGTATGATGAGCCCACACAAATGGTTGCATCCTCACCGGCATTTGCCAACGGAGGATTGGTAACTAAAACAGTTATTATATTTGAAGCCTGACTTGAGCAACCGCTTATATCAGTTACCTGTACATAATAATCGCCACCCGTTGTTACTGTTATGGTTTGAGTTGTTGCTCCGTTTGACCACAAATAAGTTGCATAACCTATAGGAGCGGAGAGTACAACACTGCTTCCTAAACAGAAATTTGTTGGTCCATTGGCGGTGATTACCGGTGCCGGAGGGGCAGTCAATACTATCACATTTACCGGTAATGATGCCATACTGGGGCATCCGTTAATGTCAACGGCAGTTACAGAGTACGTACCTGATTGTGTAATTATTATACTCTGGGTGGTTTCGCCGGTCGACCATAGATATGAAACGTATCCTGATGATGCTGTTAATGTAACACTACCTCCTTCACAGAATGTGAGTGGCCCATTGGCTGATATAGTGGGAGTAACAGGGGTATTTACCGTTACTGTAATTTCATTTGAAGGTAAACTGCTGCAACCTGTTAAATCAGTCACTACCACTGAGTAATTACCTGAAGTAGTAACTGTTATTGATGGGGATGTCATTCCGTTTGACCATGTGTAGGTTGCATAGCCCGGAGTTGCTGATAATACAACACTTTCACCATTGCAGAAGGTGGTGGGTCCACCTGCAGTGATAACAGGTGTTACTGGTAGCTGAAATACAGTTACTGCCAGGCTGGAAGGTAAACCGGTACCACAACTATTGGTAATACTGACGGTGATATTGCCTGAGACAGCAGTGCCTGTATAGTCAACAAGAATACTGTTTGTTCCATTGCCTGATGTGATTGTGGCGCCTGCCGGTACTGTCCATTGATAGTCAGTGGCGCCTGTTACTGCGGCTACGGAATACTGGACACCGGTGCTGTTGATACAGATTTCATCAGGTCCTGTTATGCTTCCTGCATCAGGTGCGGCGGGATTAACAGTAACTGCCAGAGTACCTGTTGATCCATTGCCACAGTCATTTGAAGGAGTGACTGAGATATTGCCTGATGTACTGCCAATGCCAAAATCTACTGTAATTGTTGAAGTATTGGCTCCTGAAACTATGTTAGCACCTGAAGGCAGTACCCAATTATAATTTGTTGCATTTAAAACCGGAGGTATAACTGAATAAACTACTCCTGTTTCACCTGCACAAACAACCTGAGGACCGGTTATTATTGGCACTCCTGATGGTAATGAATTTATAGTCAATACCATAGCATCCATTGCAGTACCTAAACATGGAGCAGCACCATTTACTGTCATAGTCAGTATAACTGAGCCGGCTAATTGATCTCCTGCCGATGGAATATAAGTTGGATTTAGTGTATTGTTGTTTACGAGCGTTCCACTACCTGTTGAGGTCCAGCCAACAGAAGTTGATCCTGTTGTGCTTGCGCCGGTTACTGTGAATGTTAAACCATAGCATATAGTAGCATCAGGGCCTGCATTAGCGGTTGGAGCATCTATGAAAGTCAAGAGCATTGCATCAGATACAATTCCTGTACAAGGGCTTTGTGGAATACTTGAAAGCGTCAGTACAACACTACCGGCCAGGTAATCTGCTGTGCTTGGCATATAGGTAGGGGTGAGTGTATTACCTCCTACAAAGGTTCCTGTACCGCTGGTTGACCAGTTAATGGCTGAATAATTGGTAGCTGAAGCACCCGATATTGTATGATTTGAACCGACGCAAACCTGAGCATCCAAACCTGCATTAACTACAGATGGAGCAAGTATAGTAAGGGTCATATCATCCTGTGCATTGTTGAAACATGGAGCACTTCCCTGTACTTGCATTATTAAAGTTACGTAACCCAACGAAGCATCACCTGCACTGGGAGTATATGTTGGATTCAAGGTATTTTGATTCACAAAAGTGCCGGTACCCGAGGTTATCCAGGTTATTGTGCTGTTGGCACTTGCTGTTGCTGAGGTTATTGTAAATGGTGTCGTACCACAGGTAGTCCCGTCAGATCCTGCACTTGCCACACTGTTCAGTTCCTGGAGAGAGAGTACCATATTGTCGGCCGACTGTGAGTTGCAGGGGCTTTGACCATTAACCGTAAGGGTTAATATAACTGAACCGGCCAATATGTCAGCATTGCTTGGCGTATATACTGCGTTCAGAATGGAAGGATCAGTAAATGTTCCGGTACCTGAGCTGGTCCACATTAATGATGAATAGTTTTGAGCATTTGCCTGATTAAGCTCATAGGATGATGCACAGGCTATGGCATCAGGACCTGCGTTTGCAATTGGTGCAGGGTTGATTGTCAAGATCATAAAGTCGGAAACTACCGAATTACATGGTGTTGCCCCTGTAACTGTTAGTGTAAGGGTTACTGTACCATTGGATATGTCATTGATACTTGGATAGTAGACCGGATTTAAAGCAATGTTGTTGCTGAAAGTTCCTGATCCACTGGTAGTCCATGCTATAGTTGAATATCCGGAAGCCGTTGCATTTGAAAGAACCAGATTTTCATAGGCGCAAATGGTAACATCTGAACCGGCTGATACCACCGGACCCTGTTCCAGAGAGATGATCATATCATCTGTTATCTCATTGGTACATGGCAAGTTGGCTGTAACATGCAGGGTAAGTATTACCTGACCGGCAAGTATGTCGGCTTGTGACGGGGTATAAACCGGATTTATTCCCGTTGATCCCTGTATTGTGCCTGTTCCGTTATGTGTCCATAGTATTGAGCTGTAGTTTGATGCTGATGCTCCATTTACCTGCACAGGCAGTATCCCGCATGATGTGATATCCGGACCTGCATTTCCAACTGGCTGTGTGTTTAGTGACAAAGTCATCTGGTCACTTGCAGTGAGATTGCATAGATTGTACCCTGCTGCAGTTAATGTGAGTGTTACATAGCCCGAAATATAATCCTGTGCACTTGGATAATATGTTGGATTCAGATCACCTGTATTAGAGAAAGTACCACTACCTGAGGTAGTCCACGTGATTGCTGAATAATTGGTTGCGGTGGCATCAACAAGGCTATAGCTGTTATTGCCGCATGTTGAGGCATCGGCACCGGCAAATACTGTGGGTGTTGGGGTAAATATCAGGGTCATGTTGTCACTTACAGTTCCTGTGCATGGATTGTTGCCTGACCCGGTTAAGGTAAGAGTGACACTGCCTTGTGAAATATCATATAAACTGGCTATATAGGTAGCATGAACCAACGTAGGATTAATGAAAATTCCTGTTCCTGAGGTGCTCCATAAAAGGGAACTATAGTTGGATGCACTGGATGTTTCAATAGTGTAATTGTTATCACAAATGGTAATATCATTCCCGGCATAGATTACCGGTTTCTTTCTGATATTGACAATAACATCATCAGAGGCCGTTGTTGTACAAACACCTGTAGTGTAAGATATAAGCGTTATTGTTGCACTTCCGGCGGCTATATCAGCAGAACCGGGAACATAAGTTGGTGTTAATGTTGAACCATTGAGGAAAACCCCATCACCGGCGGTACTCCATACAAACATGGAACTGTATTGTACTGTGCCGCTCAGGGTGGCAGAATTGCCTTCGCAAACTGTCTGATCTGCACCGGCATTAGCCTGTGGAGCCCTTACTACGGTTAATGTCATTTGATCAGTAACTGAATTGTTACATGGAGCAATCGTTGTAGCTGTGAGTGTTAACACTACTGATCCAAGTGTAATATCTGATACACTGGGTGTATAAACCGGATTAAGTGTGTTCTGTCCTGAGAATACACCGGTACCTGATGTGCTCCAGTTTAAACTACCATAATTAAAGGCTGTTGCAGTGGTAACTTGGAAGGATGAACCCTCGCAAACCAAACCGTCAGTCCCTGCATCTGCTACTGCATTGCCCGGAAGTGTCAATACCATATTGTCAACTGCCTGGGCAGTACATGGTGATTGACTCTGAGCGATGATTGTCAGATTAACTGAGCCATTTATTATGTCAAGTGCTGAAGGGGTATAGGTTGGTGTCAGGGTATTAGGATTGATGAATGTTCCTGTACCACTGGTAATCCAGGTTAATGAACTGTAATTGCTGGCTGTAGCCGTGGTTATCTGGTATGAACCGATACATATGGTATAGTCTGTTCCAGCATTTACCGTGGCAGTCTTGCTTATAGTCAGTACAAGATTGTCGGAGGCCGGATTGGTACAGGGACTCAACGGATTGGCCGTCAATGTCAGGATAACAACACCGTTGTTAATATCTGCAGTACTTGGTGTATATATAGGATTCAGGAAACCATTGTCATTAAAAGTACCCGTGCCTGAAGTTGTCCAAATAATGGTTGTATAGTTCTGTGCTGATGCGCCTGTTATTTCCAGTGGTGTATCAGCACAAATTATCTGATCATTTCCGGCTATTGCCACAGGATTAGGAGTAATTGTCAATTCTATGGCATCCGTTAATGTTGCACTGCACGGTGATATTCCGGTTACTGACATGGTTAGAATTACTGAACCTAAAACAGCATCATTGTGCGAAGCAGTATATGAGGGTGTCAATGAGGAGGCATTGGCTAAGACGCCTGAACCATTTGATGTCCAGAGTATACTGGAATAGTTTGTTGCTGTGGCAGTTGTAACCGTGAAAGTGGAGTTTTCACAAATAATTCCATTTTCTCCTGCGTTTATTACCGGAGAACTTATAATAGTAAGCACCTGACTGTCAGAGGCTGATAGGTTACACACTACATCGCCATAAGCTGTGAGTGTGAGTATCACTGAACCGCTTATTACATCATTATCGCTTGGTAGATAATTGGTATTGATAGAGGTTGCATTGGTAAAAGTACCTGAACCACTGGTTGTCCATATTACTGAGCTGTAATCTGATGCACTTGCATTTGAAATGGAATAAGCTGCGTTATTGCAGATTGTGCCATCAGATCCGGCATACACAGTTGGTATAAGTGAGAATGTTATAGCTTTTGAAGAGGTGGCAGCCTGCATACATGGCACCAGTGGGGAGGCTGTTAGCGTTAACGTTACCAGGCCGCTGTTAATGTCATTGGCACTGGGAACGTAAGTAGGCGACAGCGTACCATTATTGATGAATGTTCCTGTACCTGAGGTTGTCCAATATATAGCACTATAGTAAGTAGCACTTGCATCTGTAATTATCAATGATGAGCCTTCACAAACCATAGCAGGTTGACCGGCGTTGGCAGTAGGCTCAGGATTAATGTAAAGTACCATTTCATCAGTGGCTGTTTCTGTAATGCAGTCCTCTGTTCCATATACCGTCAGCATCAGCGTGACAGAACCGGCAACCACGTCTTCAGGTCCTGGGTAGTAAGTTGCGTGAATGCTTGTTGGGTTGAAGAATGTTCCTGTACCGGTGGTGCTCCATAAAGCCGTTGAATATGTAGTTGCTGAACTTCCTGCAATATAGTAACTGTCTGTTCCACAGTTAACATCATCAGGTCCGGCATCCACAGTAGGGCCTAATCCCAGTGTTACTGTAAACTGGTCAGATACTTTTCCGGCACAAGGGCTTAACGGAATGGCAGTCAACGTAAGAACTGAACTTCCGGAACTTATATTGCTTTGTCCCGGGAAATATAAAGTATTCAAACTATTGGGATCCAAAAAGGTCCCGTTACCGGTTGATGTCCATACTATTGATGAATAGTTTTCAGCTATACCATTGATTTCAATAGGACCTGTACCACATGAAAACATATTTGCACCGGCTTCTACACTGGGACGTTGGGTAATATTAAGTACCATGTCGTCAGTGGCTGAGAAACCACATACTCCTCCACCTAAAGCAGTGAGTGTGAGTGTTACATAACCATTTGTTATATCTGCAGGCCCCGGTACATAATTAGTATTTAAAGATGCTGGGTTAGTGAATACTCCATTACCTGAAGTTGACCATTGAACAATCTGGTAATTTGTTGCAGTTCCATTTAACGTTGCCTGTGAATCTTCGCAAATAGTTTCATCGGGGCCGGCATGTGCCGTGGGTTGTTCAATAATTGTTAGTGTTAAACTGCTGCTTTTATTTTGACAAACACCATTGCCTGTGGCAGTTAGGGTAAGCGTTACCCCTCCATTGGTTATATCACCCATTCCCGGCGTATATACCGGATGCAATATTGTTAAATTATCGAATGAACCATCACCTGAGGTTGACCAGAATAGTGTATTGTAGTTTGTTGCCAGTGATTGGCTGAGGGTGAAAATATTACCTTGACACAGAGTGCCATTGCTGCCGGCAGAAACCGTAACTGCCGGGGTTACCGTTACATTGAAGTCGGGCGAGAAGGCACCTGTACCACAACTATTTACACCTCTTACCCTTATAATGCCGGATGATGCTGCCGCTGTGGCATTCAGATTAATCATGTTGCCGGTTGATGAACCATTTATAGTAAATCCTGCCGGTATCTGCCATTCATAGGAGGTGGCATTGGCTATGGCGCTTACTGAATATACCAGCCCAATCTGATCTGAACAGAGTGCTGAAATGCCACTTATTGTACCGGCTGCTGCCGGTAATGGATTTACTATGATATTGACGCCTAATCCGGTTATTGACCCTAAACAGTTGTCATTGTCGTATACTGACACTCCTGAGTAATATCCCGCCGTACCAGTGGTAAGAATATACGGACTGGTTACAATATTTGTGATCTCGGGCTGAGGTACACCATTTATTGCATATGTAAACCTCCATGGTGGAACTCCACCTGAAATGTTAACATTAATTGCTGTTGTATTTCCTTCACATATTGTAGCATTGCCTGTCAATGTTAAAACAGGAGGATTGCTGCAAGGTTGTGCAGAAAGTTGGGCGACTGTTGATAAGGTGAGTAGTAAGACTAACCACCCTATTAATTTCCCCCCGAAAATTGTGTAAAAGGTTCTCATACCGCTGATTTTGATTCCGAATCGAAAGAACTTTATATCTTCTCCCAGGGATTATGGGATGTATTTGTTAATTAAATTTTTCGCAATAGGTAATAGGAAATTTGTAAGATTTTTTAAGTTATTTCGAAGAAAAATTTACGTACCTACACAAAATACTGCAAATCAGGTTGTAACAATTTTTATAAATGTCAAATTATTGAAGGATGCTAATGCGTGATTGATGGCATATTATTTTACTTTGCTCCATTTTAATGTAGTTTGTAAAATTGTGAAGAAATGCAGCCAATCTATATTCGTTTTTTCGGTCGCGTAAAAGTGTAATTTTGCAGATCTCAAATATTTTACTTCTAATGCTTTCTGTTAATAATCTCTCGGTTTATTTTACCGGTAAATATCTCTTCGACAATGTTTCGTTTTTGATCAATGAGCGCGACAGGGTAGGATTGGTAGGCAAAAATGGAGCCGGAAAAACTACTCTGCTTCGTATTATCAATGGTGAACAAATGCCTGAAACAGGTACTATCTCTAAAAGTAGCGACCTCTCAATTGGGTATCTGGCACAGGATATGATCAGCACAGGTGTGGATACAATTTTCAACGAAGCATTGAAGGCATTTGATCATGCCCTTAGCCTTAAAGCCGAAGCTGAGGAAATCAGCAAACAGCTTACAGAACGAGATGATTATCATTCGGCCCAGTATCTTTCCCTAATCCAGCGCCTTAACGACTGTAATGAGCATTTTGCCTTACTGGGTGGCAACAATATGGAGGGTGATACCGAGAAAGTGCTGTTAGGCCTTGGCTTTTCATCTTTTGACTTTAAAAGAAAGATTACAGAGTTCAGCGGGGGATGGAAGATGCGCGTTGAATTGGCAAAACTTCTTCTTAAGAAACCTGATCTTCTCCTATTGGATGAGCCTACCAATCACCTTGATATTGAGTCAATTCAATGGCTGGAAGAGTACCTGCAAAGTTTTAGTGGCGCCGTGATACTTGTTTCACACGATAGGGCTTTTCTTGACAATATATCAACCAGAACCATTGAGATTACCCTGGGCAAGATCTACGATTTCAAATGCTCCTATTCAGAGTATGTGGATCAGCGCGCTGAGCTGCTTGAACAACAACTTGCTGCATACAGCAATCAGCAAAAGCAAATTGCTGACATTGAACGGTTTATTGAGCGTTTCAGGTATAAGGCAACCAAATCCCGGCAGGTGCAGTCAAGGGTGAAGATGCTTGAAAAGGTTGACCGCATTGAAGTTGAGAATATTGATAAAAGCTCCATTCACTTTAAGTTCCCTCCGGCGCCTTCATCGGGAAGGGTAGTGGTTGAGGCTGTTGCTCTTACCAAGTACTATGGGCACAAACGTATCTTCGAGAATGTTGATTTTGCTATTGAGAAGAATGATTTCATTGCTTTTGTGGGCAAGAACGGTGAGGGAAAAACAACTATGGCCAAGGTTATAGTTGAGGATCTGGAACATACCGGTGAATGTAAACTGGGTTATAACGTGAAGATTGGCTATTATGCACAGAATCAGGCTGAAATGCTTAACCCGGATTATACTGTGTTTGAAACAATTGATGAAATAGCCGTTGGCGACATGAGGCCTAAAGTGCGTAATATACTGGGTAGTTTTCTCTTTAGTGGTGAAGATATTGATAAAAAAGTGAAGGTGCTGAGTGGCGGTGAAAAATCACGACTTGCATTGGCCCGGTTGCTCCTTGAACCGGTTAATCTTCTGGTACTTGATGAGCCGACAAATCATCTTGACATGATGTCGAAGGATATTCTTAAAAATGCCTTGCTGATGTTCGACGGCACGCTAATTGTGGTGTCACATGACCGTGATTTCTTACAGGGACTTACCCAAAAAGTATTTGAGTTTAAGGATGGTACGGTTAAACAGCATTTAGGCGATGTATACGATTTCCTTGAAAAAAGAAAAATCCAGAACCTGGATCAGTTGTCTGCTCAAAATCTGAAGTCAGGAGCTAAATCAGCAGTGGAACAAGTTTCAAACAATAAACTTCATTATGAGAAGCGTAAGTTGTTTGAGAAGGAACTTAGAAAAGTTACTTCAAAGATTGAGAAAACGGAGGAAATGATAAATAAGTTGGAATCTGAAATTGCCGGGATAGATAAAATGTTGGCCGATCCACTGCAATATAAGAATGTGCTTGATGACCGTGCCTTATACAATCGCTACAATAGTCTGAAAAAGGAACTTGAGGACTTGATGAATACCTGGGAAGAACAGCATCTTCAGGCTGAAAGCATGAAAGAATCCAATAAATTCTAATTCAATAGTACCTGATTTGCCTTGTGTCCACCTGCCTGTTTCAATGAAACATTGCCGGTAGCTTAATGATCACGTTTTAACATGGCATTGGCCAGATCACGCAATACATTTTTTCGTTCATCGGGTATATCAATTTGTTGCAGGGTACTCATTGCTGTATGGTAATACTGTTCAATGATTTCTTCAGTAACCTTCCTTACATTAAGCTTTTCAAATATTCCAAGCACCAGCCTTACCTTTTCGTTCAATTCATTGTTGGCGTTGGAGTATATCTTCTTTAGCTGAGCCGCCGTATCACTGTCGGCCAATTCTATTGCCTTGAGGTATAGCACGGTTTTCTTGTTGGTAGCAATGTCACCGCCTGTTTGTTTGCCAAATACTGCCTGGTTGCCAAAGGCATCCAACAAATCATCCTGCAGTTGAAACGCAATACCCAGGTTTATTCCGAAACTGTAAATCTTATCGGCTTCTGATAATGGAGCCTGAGCAACCATAGCGCCAATCTTCAGGCTGGCAGCAAGCAATACCGCTGTTTTGAGCCTGATCATGCGTATGTAATCTTCAAGATTCACCTCTTTCTGCTCTTCAAACTCTATGTCGTACTGCTGGCCTTCACAAACTTCAATAGCAGTTTTTGTGAATACTTTCATGAGGTCAGGAAGTAATTCAGGTATGCTTTTTGAGAGTTCACCGTAAGCAATGGCAAACATGGTATCGCCTGAGAGTATGGCCACATTTGTATTCCATTTCTGGTATACGGTTTCAAATCCTCGCCTTAAGGGTGCCTTATCAATAATATCATCATGGAGCAATGTGAAGTTGTGGAATATTTCAATGGCAGTGGCCGCGGGTAATGCTTCATCAGGGTTCCCACCGAACATCTGGTTTGAGATAAGTACAAACAGTGGACGAATTCTCTTGCCACCCTGCTCCAAAGTATAGGTAATGGGTTTGTAAAGTCCTGATGGCTCCCCGTAGAGTGGAAGGGATTTTAACTGATTTGAAATTTTCTGTTGCAGCTGGTCAATGCTATACATCCTTCTATAGATATTGAGTTTCTGAAATCCGCATTAAATAATCGCCATAACCACTCTTTAACAAGGGCTGGGCGAGCCTTATCAACTGTTCACGGTCAATGTAGTTCATCCGGTAGGCAACTTCTTCAATACAACCTACCTTCAAACCCTGGCGAGTTTCTATAACTTCCACAAATTGTGATGCTTGTAGCAAGGAGGTGAAAGTGCCCGTGTCAAGCCAGGCGGTGCCACGGCTCATAACCTTAACTGACAGGTTCCCCTTTTCCAGATAGTATTTATTCACATCGGTTATCTCATACTCACCGCGGGCACTGGGTTTTATATTACGGGCAACTTCAATGATTGAGTTGTCGTAAAAGTATAGACCCGGCACCGCATAATTGGATTTCGGAGCCGAGGGCTTTTCTTCAATGGAAATGGCCTTGTTGTTCTTGTCAAATTGCACAACACCGTATCGTTCGGGGTCTGATACATGGTATGCAAATACAATACCACCCCTGGGTTGACGGCACTCTGACAGTAATTTGGGTAATCCGGAACTATAGAAAATATTGTCACCCAAAATGAGTGCAGCATCGTCATCTCCAATAAATGGGGCTCCAATCACAAATGCCTGGGCCAGTCCATTCGGCACGTGCTGAACAGCGTAGCTGAACTTACAGCCTAATGAAGATCCGTCACCCAAAAGCTTTTCGAAGTTGGGCAGATCATGTGGGGTTGAAATGATCAGAATCTCATTTATACCCGCCATCATCAATACCGACAATGGATAATAGATCATTGGCTTGTCGTAGATGGGCATTAGTTGTTTACTTACGGCAAGTGTTAGCGGATGTAACCTTGTACCTGATCCGCCTGCCAGAATTATTCCCTTCATATCGGGTCTGTTTTGGTCCTGATTAATTCTATTTATTTTCTTTAAAGGTAAGCCGAATGGTGAGACTACAAGTCTTTCACACTTTCAGCCTTTAAGCTATCTCTTCAGTTCTGATTCTATAGGGTCATCTTCATCTTCCTGCTCATCATCACCATCATAAACTTCAATCAAAGGTTCGGCGGCAAATGCCTTGGTAACCGCAAATTTATCAACTACTAGTAAAAATGAAGGCAATACCATCATATTGAAAAACATGGCAACGAAAAGCGTTGATGAAACCAGCAATCCCAATGCCTGAGTGCCACCAAAACTGGAGACCATGAATACACTGAATCCCAACACAAGCACAATTGAAGTGTAAAGCATGCTGAAACCGGCTTCACGCAAGGCATTGATAGTCGATAATTTGATGTTGTTATTGGTGAGTTTCAACTCATGCCGGTACCTCGACAGGTATTGAATAGCATTGTCAACGGATATCCCTAAAGCGATGCCGAATACAATGATGGTTGAGGGCTTTACCGGAATGCCGGCTATGCCCATGATGGCAGCAGTTATTATAAGGGGTATGATATTAGGAAGCATAGAAATCACTATCATTCTGAAACTTGAAAACATCAGAACCATCAACAATGAGATGAAACCAATAGCAATCAATACACTTTGAAGAAGGTGCTTTGTGAGGAATTCAGTTCCACGGGTATAGACCACACTGTTGCCGGTGATCTTTACATCATAATTTTCAACCGGAAATATCTCTTCTACTTTTGGCCTTATACTGTCAAGTAGCCGGTTCATTTCATTGGTGCCAACATCGGCCATTTGAAAGCTCAACCGGGTGTGCTGCTGGGTGCTGTCAATGAATGAATTGAGTAGGCCTTTCTGTACTCCTGCGTTTCGGGGGAAATATGAAAATACAAAATTACTCTCCTGTGAATTGGGCATATCATACATTTCAGGGTTGCCGTTGAAAAATGCCTGTCTGGCAAATTTCGATAATTCAGCCACGGATAAGGGTTTGGAGAATTCTTTATATTTTAATACTTCACTCTGTACTTCGTTGATTTTCTCCATGGTCCTGTACCTGAGAGCTCCCTTAGGCTTCTTGGCATCCACCCATATCTCAAAAGGCATCACCCCACCAAAATTGGATTCAAAGTATTTTAAATCCTTCGCTAACGGGTCCTTGTCACTAATGTCATCCACTACTTTTCCTGAGGTCTGCAAATTCAGGGTTCCAATGATACCAACAATGGTCAATACGCCGGCTGTAATGAAAATAGCGGGTCTTTTAAACTCAATGAGGTAAATTATCTTTTCAAGGATCTTGCTGAAGAACTTGTTGTTCAGATGTGAAAGGTGCTTTTCGCCCGGAGGGTCCATATAGCTGAATATGATGGGCAGAAGCAGTATGCAGAGTATGTATTCTATAAAAATGCTTATGGCTGCAACTATTCCAAACTCGCGGAGCATCTGGTTGGAAACTAATATGAATGCTGCAAATCCTGCTGCGGTGGCAGTGTTTACCATGAGTGAAGCAGGACCAATACGTTGAATGACTCTCGAAAGTGCCCTTATTTTATTACCGTGTAACCTGTACTCCCAATGATACTTGTTTAGAATATAAATGCAGTTCTCAATGGCAATCACTACAATCAGTGAGGGCAATACGCCCGTGAGAATGCTTATTTTGAAGCCAAGCAGGTTTAGCAATCCCAAAGTAAAGATTATACTCACTGCCACCACAATCAGGGAGCTCAGTACAACCTTCACTGATCTGAAAAATAGATAGAGAATTAATGCTGCAACAATTATTGAGAGGAATATGAAAAGAAATAACTCGGCTTTAGTCTTTTGAGTCATTACTGATCTTATGTATGGCATACCTGAAAAATGCAGCTTATTACCTGTTGTTTTCTCATACAAGTGTGCTCTCTTTACAATGTCATCAGTTACCGTTAACCTGGCTTTATCATTCAGTTTATCCTTGTCAAGGGTAACTGCCATAAGGTATGTTTCCGTTTCAGGATTGAAGAGCAATCCTTTATAGAATGGAAGTGAGAACACCAGATTTCTGAGCGAGTCAGCCTCTGCCTGCGTTTTTAATCTTTCCTTAACCAGGGGTACAAATTCAAAAACTTTTGCACTGTCGTTCTTGACTATATTGACGGCCTTGGTTATGGAAGTAATTCCTTCAACCCCGTCAATCTTATTTATATCGTTGGTGAGGTCATACCAGGCATTAAGCTGATCCAACTGAAACATGTTTTTGTTGGTAATTCCTATCACCAATACACTGCCGTCTTCACCAAATTTTTGCTTGAACTTGTTATAGGTTACAACACTTGAATCAGATGAGGGTAGCATCGCCATGTTATTGTATGATAACTTAACACTTAAACCCTGCCAACCCATCAATATTGTAAGTAATCCAATCACCACCAGTATTCCCGGACGGTTTCGCAACATCAACCTGACTAAAATAGTCCACATACAGTAATATACTATGAATTTATTAAACGGGGGCGAAGTTACGATTTTTAATTAAAGAAGTTATTAGTAACGAATGACTAATGAGCAGTAAATATTGTAAAAATTGATTTCGTGAAGTAATAAGGAGGGATGCTTTCATATAGCTGTTTCAGGCATGGGAAAAATTCGATTTTAGATTGTTTACCTTTGCAGAAATAATATTGTAAGATGAATTCAGGTAAAGTCCTATTTATAGACACTGCCCATCCATATTTGAGTGAAGAGCTCACCCGCATAGGTTTTGAATGTGTTCATTATACCGGAAAAAGCAGAAAAGAGATTCTTGACCAACTGGATCTCTATACTGGTGTTATTATCAGAAGTAAGATTAAACTGGATGCCGAGGCACTTCAGCATGCTACCGGTCTCAGGTTCATAGGCAGGGTAGGTGCCGGTATGGAAAATATAGATTGGAAGTTGGCTGAGTCAATGGGAATAGCTTGTTTGAATGCGCCTGAGGGAAATCGTGATGCGGTGGCTGAGCATGCTATGGGGATGCTGCTTTCACTGCTCAATCACTTGTGTCGTGTAAATGTGGAGGTACGCAATGGGATCTGGATACGTGAAGGAAACCGGGGCTCTGAAATCAAAGGAAAAACCTTAGCCATCATTGGCTATGGTAACACAGGAGGCGAATTTGCCCGCCGTCTCAGTGGTTTCGGTGCAAATGTCATTGCCTACGATAAATATAAGGCTGATTTCTCTGATCAATTTGTTAAAGAAGTCCAAATGGATGAGGTGTTTAATACTGCTGACATCCTGAGCCTTCATATTCCGCTTACCGAAGAAACCAATCAGCTTATCAATTCTGAATACCTTTTCAGGTTTAAAAAAGCAGTTTATCTGGTCAATACCTCACGCGGACAGTGTGTAAATACTGCCGATCTCATGGATGCCATTGAATCAGGCAAAGTTAAAGGTGCCGCACTCGATGTGCTTGAATGTGAAAACCTTTCGTTTGAGAACCTTGATATGGCTGAACTTCCTGAGCAGTTCAGGAAATTGTTTAAGTCTGACAAGGTAATCCTGTCACCTCATATTGCAGGGTGGACGCATGAGTCAAATTATAAACTCGCCCGTGCCCTTGTTGATAAGATAAAGGCATTGTACTGACTCCGACAAGCATTCCGTTAAAGCACCCCATATGGATGAAATCCTTATTCAGTGCATGTGTGCGAATACAGCCTACCAGTTCAGTATCTTCTTCATATCGTAGTGCTCCGGATCGGCCAGGTATGCTTTTGCACCTTCATAATCCCCTTCACACAGATATTGAATACCATCTTCGTAAACCATCTTTGCCTTCTGGCCATCCATGTTTACTAAGCGTGGTTGAACCTTACCATGTTTATCTTCCACGTCTTTGAGGAATATCGGGAATATATCGCCATTGGGACCGCTAACAACCATACAGCCGGTTAGTCCGTCATCAAATAACCTTTTCACACCCATACCCAGTAAAGCACAGTACAACATGTCGAAGGCAATTGGCTGAACACAACGCAATTCATAACCCAGTTCCACCGGACGGCTCTTGATGTTGATCTTCAGTTCCTTGAGCTTCAGCTGCAACAGCATATTGAAAATATGAGCCTTGCTCACGTTGCCCAGTTCAGGATGACCGTGGTCATCAAAGGTGAACACAATACCCGACTTGATTATCTCATCATCGGTCATGAAATGAAAAACACCCTCACTTACAATGACAACGCCATAGTTGATTCCCAGCAGTTTCCTCTTGATCATTGATGATATGATCAGGCGTAGAATACGGTCGAAGGTAACTTCCACCTTGTTGAACATCTCGGGAATAATAATCATTGGATAATGACAGGCAGCACCGATGCCGAATGCAAGATGTCCGGCCTCACGGCCCATGGCAGAAACTACGAACCAATTCCCACTGGTACGGGCATCCTCGTATACGGTATTGGCAATCCTGACACCCTCCTGTTTGGCACTCTGGTAGCCGAATGTAGGGATACCGTCAGGCAATGGAAGGTCGTTGTCAATAGTTTTGGGAACATGAATATTCTGGAGTATAATGTTCTTTGATGCAAGGAACTTTGAAATTCTGTTTGCCGTTGATGCTGTATCATCACCACCAATGGTTACCAGCAGCTTAACATTGTTATTCACAAAGAAGTCAGCATTGAACTCTTCATTTTTAGGTTTGTACCTGCTCATGTTCAATATGGAACCACCCTGATTGTGTATTTTATCAGCAAGGGTGAAGTCTATATCAATCATATTTGGATTCCCGTTGAAAAGGGTTTTATATCCTTCGTGCAAACCAATGACTCTGTAGCCATCTTTCAGGAAAATCTTGGCTACTGAAGCAATGACTGAATTAATACCGGGAGCTGGTCCGCCACCGGCCAAAATTGCAATAGATCCTTTCATTTTATCGTATTTTTCAAACTTTCGGAAAAGAGATTATTAAATTCTACAAAGTGCAAAAATAACAAGAAACAGGTGTAACTATCCTTGGTTGTAAAATAATATCTCAGGTTTTGATTGCATAACGGTAATATTGAAGATTGTAATATGCCAACACTTATTTCCATACACGATCCCTGACATATACATGTTAACTCTCAAATGTATTACTTTTGCCTTACAAACAAGCTTTACCCATGAAAGTTTTCAAGTTTGGCGGAGCATCAGTAAAAGATGCCGAAGCAGTCAGGAATGTGTATAATATTTTATCAGGATTTCCTGATGAGCAACTGTGGATTGTTTTCTCAGCCATGGGTAAAACTACCAATGCTCTCGAGAAGGTTGCCGATGCATGGATGAATTGTGATTCTGCAGCTTCCGGACTCCTGAAATCTGTTGAAAGCTATCATCTCGATGTGGCGCATGATTTAGGAGTGGAAGATGAGGTAGTTATGGTTTGGATCCATAAATTGGAGTCTATAATCAGTAAAGCACCTCTTTCAAATTATGATGAAGGATATGATCTTGTGGTATCACATGGCGAGTTGATTTCAACTTCACTCATAAGTGCTTTCCTTCAAAAAAACAACTACCAACATTCACTATTGGATGCCCGTAATCTTATAATTACTGACCATACCCACCGAAATGGAGCCATAGACTGGCAGATGACTGAAAACAGGATTTCGTATATTCAGAATGAAAAATCGGTCAGTAACCTGAACAAGGTTTTCATGACCCAGGAAGTACTTTGGAAGGTAATCCGGTCACGTTGGGACGAGAAGGCTCTGATTTCAGCGCTGCTATTTTTGCATGGGCATTGCATGCCGATGAAATGATTATATGGAAAGATGTACCCGGTGTGCTGAATGCCGACCCCCGCTACTTTAACGATACGGTTAAGATTGACCGCATGTCGTATCGTGATGCCATAGAACTTGCATATTTCGGAGCATCGGTAATACATCCAAAGACAATACAACCACTGCAAAGCGGGAAGATTCCACTATACGTCAAATCGTTTTACCGGCCTGCTGAATCCGGCACGGTCATTTCCACCTTCAGTGAAGAGCAAAGTGACCAGGTGCCTAGTTTTATTGTAAAGCCTGATCAGGTGCTCATCTCCATTTCACCGCGTGATTTCTCATTTATTGCCGAAGGTAACCTGCATAGTATATTTGGGTTGCTGGCATCTTTGGATATTCACCTGAATATGATGCAGCATTCGGCAATCAGCTTTTCAATTGTGATGGACAACCTTCCCGATAAGGTTGACAGGTTATTTGCACTGCTGGGAAATGATTTCAGGGTGAAATATAATAGCGGACTGCAACTTATAACAGTTCGCTATTACAATCAGGAAACCATTGACAGGGTAGTAGGACAACGCAGGATTCTGCTGGAGCAGAAGAGCAGAACCACCGTTCAACTGGTAGTCAGCAATTAATTCGTTGTATTATAAGTGTCATGCCTGTAATAAACAGGGTCATAACCTGAATTGCTGCAGGGTTACCATTTGTAAATTCTTGAAGAGTCACCCGGTTTTATTTTTGCTTTTACAGAGTTGATAAAATTTATTGATCAGGGTATACTTGATTAATTAATACTGTAAATATAGAAATCATATAAAGTATATGAATTGTACAAATTATGTACAGACATGTACAGAATATGTACAGCGTATGTACAGTATATGTACAGCAAGCATTAAGTCTAACTAAAGAAACATCACTTTTATTATTGGAAATTAACCTGATGTTGACACCACATTTGATTGCCTATCCTAAAAATTTGGCTCTGAATAGAATTCTTCCGGAGGAAAAGCAGGCATCAAAATTATTAAAGCAGAAGGCTTAGGTAAAGATGGATTTGGAAATTGATATTTACCATACAATAAGCACATTTATTTCTATTTTTGTCAGATAACTGTATAACAAATGAGCAACAAATCAAAGGAAAGCGGTAAATCAGGGTTTAAGTCTTTTCCACGAAACTTTTGGACAGTAATTGTGATGGAGTTTTTTGAACGTGGGTCATACTATGGTGTAATGTCGGTATTGTCTATCTATTTGATCCTTTCACCCTCTGAAGGTGGGTTGGGCTTTTCAAGAGAGGGAATAGGAGCCATCAAGAGCACCATAACACCGTTGCTTTACCTGTTGCCCATACTTGCGGGAGCCATAGCCGACAGGTTCGGGTATCGTAAGGTGCTCATGTTTGCCTTTACCTTAATGAGTGCCGGCTATTTCTTTACCAGCATCTCAACTTCGTATGGAATTGTATTTCTGAGTTTGATAGTAATGGCTGTTGGTGCAGGATTCTTCAAACCTATAATCTCAGGTACCATTGCACGGGTGACTGACGAAAGCAACTCATCGTTGGGTTTTGGTATTTACTACTGGTCAATTAACCTGGGGGCATTTCTGTTTCCATTGATATTGGTGCCTTTCCTGAAGGACATTTCCTGGTCATACATCTTCATTATGGCAGCCGTAGGGACTGGTTCAATGCTTCTTCTTAATCTATTTGCCTATAAGGAACCACCCAGGCCTGAAAGCACCAAACCACTCTCCCAGGTGTTCAAGGACATTGCGCTAGTATTGAAAGATTACCGTTTTGTTTTAATGATAGTGATCTATTCGGGATTTTGGATTCTCTACTTCCAGATGTTCGATACCGTTTTGTGGTACTTGAAGGACTATATCGATATGACTCCGGTCAACAATGTTGTCAATAATGTTCTGGCACTATTCGTTGATAATCCCTCATGGGAATTTGATGCCGAGCATGTAACCGTTATCAATGCAGGCGCCATCATTGCGCTGCAGTTGTTGGTCTCATCATTGGTACGTAAATTCCCCGCCCTTCCAACCATGATAGTTGGTATAGCCATGGGAACTATTGGAATGGCCATATTCTCCATCTCGACTTATGCATGGGTTTTTGTAGCAGGATTAATCATATTCTCCATAGGTGAAATGACCGCCCATCCTAAATTCATATCCTACATCGGATTGGTAGCACCTGCTGACAAGAAAGCACTTTATCTGGGGTATTCCTTTCTGTACGGAGTTATAGGCAGTGGTATTGGTGGAATACTAGGCGCAGTATTGTATGTCCACTTCGTTGATAATCTTCATAAGCCTGCTTTACTTTGGATTATCTTCAGCATGATAGGAGTACTTACTATTATTGGATTGCTGCTTTATAATAAGTATTTGGCAGTTAAGAAAGTCTGATTAAAGTGTATTCGCACAAATACTGATTTATGATTGCAGTATTGTGAGTTTATCATTGTCGTATTACCATGACTTAAGTACGATATATTGTACGTTAGAATATCGTAAATTTGCACCCTGTTTTACTAACTGAAAGGAATTGGTGAAGGCTGCTCCTATGATTGATTTTTACCGCGATAAAGGTATTATCGCGGATATTGCTGTTTCCTGTAGTTCAAAAGAAAACAGTCGACTGCATATTAAAGGATTGGCAGGTTCTGCACCCGCTTTAGTTGCAGCATCTGTGTTTGTCGATAAAGAACCCTTGTTATTGATTGTTTTGTCAGATAAGGAAGAGGCTGCCTATTTCTTCAACGATCTGGAAAATCTGCTTAATGAGCAGGATATCCCTTTCCACAGGAAGAAAGTGCTCTTCTTCCCCACTACCTACCGTCGGCCTTACGAATTGGAGAAGACTGACAACACCAACGTGCTTTCACGCACAGAAGTGATGAAACGACTGGGTACCCGTGAAGGTGGGACAATAGTAGTTACCTATCCTGAAGCACTTGCCGAGAAAGTTATAACCCGGGCTTTCCTGAAGAAGAATACTTTACGTTTGGGGGTTAAAGAGAGCCTCTCCATTGATTTCGTTATTGACCTCTTGATGGAGTATAACTTTGAAAGGGTTGATTTTGTGGTTGAACCCGGGCAGTTTTCCATTAGAGGAGGTATTGTGGATGTATTCTCCTTTACCAATGATCGCCCATATCGTATTGAGTTTTTTGGTGATGACGTGGAATCAATCCGCACATTTGACCCTTCATCGCAGTTGTCAATTGACCGGCTGAACCATATCACCATTACTCCCAATGTGCAGGATAGAACCCTGCATGAGAAACGACAGTCGTTTCTTCAATATGTTGATCAGAGTACAACGGTTTGGTTGAGGGATTTTACTTTCGCAATTGATAAGATCGATAAGGAATTTGAAAAGGCTAAAAAAGCATTTTCAGAACTGAGCAGTGATATAAAGCATATTGCCCCCGATGAGCTTTTTACTACACCTGAGGAGTTTCGTAAGGATATTCTGGATCATGGTATCATTGAATTTGGGACTAGATGTTTGATGAAAGAGAGTAGGGAGCTCAATTTCAATATGCAGCCCCAACCTTCATTCAATAAGAACTTTGACCTGGTACTTCAGAATCTGGATGATAATAGCAAGGCCGGCATCAGGAATATAATCCTTTCAGATAATCCCAAACAAACTGAACGCATTCAAACAATCATCAAAGATTTGAAAGGCAATCGGGGCATTAAGGCTGAGCTTGATTATGAAATCATCAACCTTTCACTCCACGAAGGTTTTATTGATAAAGATAACAGGTTGGCCTGCTATACTGACCACCAGATTTTTGAACGTTATCATAAGTTCCACATAAGGGATGGTTTTGCCGGAAAGGAAGCCATTACCCTGAAAGAGATTTATGACCTTCAACCCGGTGACTATGTAACGCACATAGACCACGGTATAGGTCGTTTTGACGGCTTGGAGAAGATAGATAACAATGGCAAGCAACAGGAAGCTATACGACTGATTTATCAGAACAACGATATACTTTATATAAGCATTCATTCACTGCATCGTATATCGAAATATGTAGGTAAAGAGGGTACTGTTCCCTCACTGAACAGGTTAGGATCAAATGCCTGGAATAAGCTCAAGACTAAGACCAAGCAACGTGTTAAGGATATAGCAAAGGACCTGATCAAGCTTTACGCTGAAAGGAAAGCTGCCGATGGATTTGCCTATGCCCCTGACAGTTATATGCAACATGAGCTGGAGGCTTCCTTCATTTATGAAGATACACCAGATCAGGTAAAGGCAACGGCCGACGTAAAGCGTGACCTGGAGAAGACATATCCAATGGACCGGCTGGTTTGTGGAGATGTTGGTTTCGGCAAAACGGAAATTGCCATCAGGGCTGCCTTTAAGGCTGTTGCCGATAGCAAACAAGTAGCGGTATTGGTTCCCACTACTATCCTTGCTGTACAACATTACAATACCTTCAAGGATAGACTTAAAGAGTTTCCTTGTAGAGTAGATTATATTAACAGGTTCAAAAGCACCAAAGAGCAAAAGCAGACACTTCAGCTATTGGAAGAAGGTAAGATTGATATTCTCATCGGTACACACCGGTTGGTGAGCAAGGATGTTAAATTCAGGGACCTTGGTTTAATGGTGGTGGATGAGGAGCAAAAGTTTGGTGTGGCTACCAAAGAGAAGCTTAAACAGATGAAAGTGAATGTGGATACACTTACACTCACCGCTACACCCATTCCGCGCACACTGCAGTTCTCACTCATGGGTGCCCGCGACCTGAGTATACTGAATACACCTCCCGCCAACAGATATCCGGTGCAGACTGAACTTCATCCTTTTAATGAAGAGATAATCCGTGATGCCGTACATTATGAAATGTCGCGGGGTGGACAGGTATTTGTGGTACATAATAAGATTAAGAATATTCAGGAAGTGGCCGGAATGATACAGCGTTTGGTACCTGATGCCAAGATAGCCATTGGTCACGGACAGATGGATGGACATAAGCTGGAGAAGATAATGCTCGATTTTGTTGAAGGTTATTATGATGTGCTTGTAGCAACCACCATTATTGAATCAGGACTGGATATTCCCAATGTCAATACTATTATCATCAATGAAGCGCAAAACTACGGATTGAGTGATCTTCATCAGCTTCGCGGTAGGGTAGGCCGAACCAATAAAAGAGCTTTCTGCTATCTGCTTGCTCCCCCTGCATCAGTACTTACGGATGAAGCACGGAAAAGGCTCAAGGCAATTGAAGAGTTTTCGGAGCTCGGGAGTGGCTTTAATATTGCCATGCGGGACCTTGATATCAGGGGAGCAGGGAATATTTTGGGCGCCGAGCAAAGTGGATTTATATCGGAGATTGGATTTGAAATGTACCAGCGCATTCTTGATGAGGCAATCATGGAACTTAAAGAAACAGAATTCAGTGGCCTGTATGATGAACCGGTTGCAAAGGATTATGTGAAAGAGTGCCTCATTGAAACAGATCTCGAAATAATGCTCCCCGATAGGTATGTAACCAATATAACAGAGCGGTTGAGCCTGTATAAAGAGCTAGATGGAATGGAAGCCGAGGATGATCTACTAAAATACCAGGAAAATCTTATTGACAGGTTTGGTCCGGTTCCAACTCAAACCCAAGAGCTTATAAATACTATCAGGCTTAGAAGATCGGCAAGGAAATTGGGATTTGAGAAGATCACCCTGAAAAATAACCTGATGACGGCTACCTTTATTACCAATAAAGAGTCGCCTTTCTATCAGAGTCCCATTTTTGCTGTAGTACTTCAGTTTATTCAGGTTTATCATAAAGCAGTAAGGATGAAAGAGGTGAACGATAAGCTCAGCCTTACATTCCGTGATATTGGTTCTGTATCTAAAGCTATTGAAGCGCTGGTTCCATTGGAAGAAATGGTTGAAAAGGCGGTTTAGTTGCAACTGCTTAAGCTGTCATCACATTCCCGGCCGGTTTTGATTATAATATTAGTCAGAACTACTTTTTATACCTGATCAAATTGTAAGTCAAACTAAATAACACTATTAAGTACTTCAAGCCGAGCTGTTTTTTACAATCATTTAAACCACTGAACAAACTCCTCCTATCTATTAATTGTACTCGTCCCAGCTTTTGATAGGCAAATCATCCAGGCTGAATTTGCAAATGGCAATGATGAAAGCCTTGGCAAGTCTTGAATTAGTTATTAACGGGATGTTCAGGTCAACAGCACTGCGCCTTATCTGGTAATCATTGTAAAGTTCGTTGGCTGACAGGTTTTTGGGGATATTTATGACCAGGTCAATCTTCTTCTCCTTTAGGTAGTCAAGGGTATTAGGCTTTTTCTCTTCATCAGGCCAGTAAAGAACCGTTGCCTCGATACCGTTTTTCGAGAAGAATTCCTGGGTACCCTTGGTTGCATAGATAACATACCCTTTTTCCAATAGCATCCTGGCAGGTTCAAGCATGGTGGCTTTATCTTCTGCCGGTCCTGAGGAGATTAATACACTCTTTTTCGGGTAACTATAACCCACTGAAAGCATTGATTTAAGGAGAGTCTCATAATAATCCTCACCAATACAGGCTACCTCACCGGTTGAAGCCATATCTACTCCTATTATTGGATCAGCCTTATGCAGACGGGTAAAGGAGAATTGAGGAGCCTTGATTCCAATGTAGTCGATATCAAACAATGATTTCGACAGACGTTGAACCTCTTTGCCCAGCATCACTTCAGTGGCAAGGGTGATGAAGTTTGTTTTAAGCACCTTTGAAACAAATGGGAAGCTTCGTGAAGCCCGCAGGTTGCATTCAATTACCATCACATCATTATCCTTTGCCATGAACTGCATGTTGAATGGCCCGGTTATGTCAAGCACCCTGGCAATCTTTTTGGCAATCTTTTTTATACGGCGGGCTGTTTCAAAGTATATTTTCTGCGGTGGGAATACTATGGTGGCATCGCCAGAGTGAACACCTGCGAATTCAATATGCTCGGATATCGCGTAGGCAATGACTTCACCCTTGTTGGCCACGGCATCCATTTCAATCTCCTTGGCATTCTGTATGAATTCAGATACCACAACCGGGTATTGTTTGGAAACATTTTTGGCCAGTGTAAGGAAATGTTCCAGTTCATTTTCATTGGATACAACATTCATGGCTGCGCCTGAAAGGACATAACTCGGTCTGACCAGCACAGGGAAACCCGCTACCTTCACGAAATCGAATATTTCCTTTATACTGGTGAGCTCCATCCAGCGGGGCTGGTCAACATCGAGTTCATCAAGCAGTGAAGAGAATTTGTGCCTGTCTTCAGCCTTGTCTATGGAAACAGGGGAGGTGCCCAAAATAGGCACATTTTGTGAGTGAAGGCGCATTGCCAGATTATTGGGGATCTGCCCACCCATTGAAACGATTACCCCCTTTGGATTTTCCAGATCCAGTATATCCAGAACCCTTTCGTACGTGAGCTCTTCAAAGTACAACCTGTCGCAGATATCATAGTCGGTAGATACTGTTTCAGGGTTGTAATTGATCATCACTGACCGGTAACCCTCCTTCATAATGGCATTTACCGCATTTACGCTGCACCAGTCGAATTCAACGCTGCTTCCAATTCTGTAAGCACCTGATCCAAGTACTACTACCGACTTATGGTCATCCTCATAATCAACATCATTGCTGTTGCCGTTGTAAGTTATATAAAGGTAGTTTGTCTTGGCCGGGTACTCAGCAGCCAAGGTGTCAATCTGTTTTACACAGGGAACAATATTCCGGGCTTTTCTGAATGCCCTTACAATATCAATGTCATTGTTGATATCTTCAGATTCACTCCGAAGCACAAACCTGGCAATCTGGAAATCAGAGAAGCCCGCTTTTTTGGCTTCAATCAAGAGTTCTTCAGGCAATGTCTCCATTGAATCATAGCTGTTGAGGTCATTCTTTATTTCAAGAATTATCCTGAGTTTTACCAGAAACCACTTATCTATTTTGGTAAGTTCATGTATGCGATCAACGGAATAGCCTTTGGCGAGTGCCTGTGCTATGGCAAATATTCTCAGGTCAGTGGGATTGGTGAGGGCGTAATCAAGATCATCGAAATGTACATTTTTATTACCTACAAATCCGTGCATTCCCTGTCCAATCATACGCAAACCCTTCTGAATCACCTCTTCAAAGGTTCGCCCTATAGCCATCACTTCACCCACACTCTTCATGCTGCTACCTATCTCTTTTGAAACACCATGGAACTTATTCAAATCCCAGCGTGGTATTTTGCAAACGATGTAATCCAGTGCAGGCTCATAGCAGGCAGTAGTGGTCTTGGTAACATTGTTGGTGAGTTCATGCAGTCCGTAACCGATGCCCAGTTTGGCGGCAACAAATGCCAGTGGATAGCCTGTAGCTTTGGATGCCAGAGCACTTGATCGTGATAAACGTGCATTTACTTCAATAACCCGGTAGTCTTCAGAATTCGGATCAAGGGCATACTGCACATTGCATTCGCCGATGATGCCAATATGCCTGATGATTTTAATGGCTAAGGCTCTTAATTTATGATATTCCCTATTTGATAATGTTTGAGAGGGGGCCACTACAATGCTTTCACCGGTATGAATTCCCAGCGGGTCAAAGTTCTCCATATTGCAAACCGTAATGCAGTTATCATACTGATCACGTACAACTTCATATTCAACCTCTTTCCATCCTTTTAGCGACTCCTCGACAAGAATCTGTGATGAGTATGTAAAGGCCTTGGATGCCAGGCTCAACAGTTCTTCTTCGTTATTGCAAAAGCCACTTCCCAGACCACCAAGTGCATAGGCTGCCCTGATAATAATGGGATAATTAAGGGTGTTTGCTGCTTTTATTGCATCGGCGATATTTGTCACAGCAATACTTCGGGGTGATTTGACTTCTATCTGATCCAGTTTTTCAATAAAGGCTTCACGGTCTTCTGTGTCAATAATAGATTGTACAGGGGTACCAAGGACCCTGATATTATATTTCTCAAATACTTTGTCTCTGTATAGCTGTACCCCGCAATTAAGGGCAGTTTGTCCGCCGAAAGAGAGATACAACCCATCAGCTTTCTCTTTGGCAATGACCTTTTCAACGAAGAAGGGGGTAACCGGCAGGAAGTAGACCTTGTCGGCAATATTTTCAGAAGTCTGGATTGTGGCGATATTTGGATTAATGAGTACTGTTTCAATTCCTTCTTCCCGCAGGGCTTTCAGTGCCTGTGAACCTGAATAGTCAAACTCACCGGCTTCGCCAATTTTTAATGCTCCTGAACCGAGTACAATAACTTTCTTAATGCTTTTGTCTATCATTACTTGCCTTTTGCGCTGTTTTCAATTAATTCCATAAAATCGTCAAATAAGTATTCGGTATCTGTTGGTCCGCTTGAGGCTTCCGGATGAAACTGCGCAGCGAAGAAAGGCTTTGTCAAGTGTTTTATGCCCTCACAGGTATTATCATTAACATTCACAAACAATGTCTGCCAGTCGTTGGGCAAAGTGTCGGTATTAATCGCGAAGCCATGGTTTTGGGAGGTAATATAACATCGGTTGGTGCCAACCTGAAGCACCGGTTGATTATGACTTCTATGCCCATATTTAAGTTTGTAGGTATCAGCGCCCGAAGCGAGAGCCATAATCTGGCATCCCAGGCATATACCCATGATGGGTTTACCTATTTTGTAAGCTTTCTTTACATACTCAATGGTTTCAGCAGATTTTTTAGGATCACCGGGACCGTTTGACAGGAACAAACCATCATATTCCTCACCGGTAAAATCATAGTCGGCGGGTACTCTGATAACGGTGGTATCCCGTTTCAACAGGCACCGAATAATGTTATTCTTTACACCACAATCAACAAGAATAACCTTGTACTTTCCGGTTCCATAGGTAACTATTTGCTTGGTAGTTACCTGGTTAACGAGGTTATCAGCGTTTGGATCATAGAATTCCACATCAATGTCATTGCAGATTATTTTGCCGGGCATGGCTCCCTTTACCCTTAATATTTTGGTAAGCAGCCGGGTATCGATGTCGTAAATTCCCGGAATCTTATTCTCTTTCAGCCATGTGGCCAGACTTTTATTGGAATTCCAGTGGCTGTATGAGAAAGAGTAATCAGAGATTACCAGGGCGCTGATGCGCATCTTTTCCGATTCAAAATACTTGAGCATGCCATGCTCCATTACTTCATCAGGTACACCATAATTTCCGATCAGGGGATAGGTAGCCACCAATATCTGTCCGGTGTATGAAGGGTCAGATAAGTTTTCAGGATAACCCGTCATTGCGGTGTTGAAGACCACTTCTCCGGCTACTGACTTATTGAATCCGAATGATTTGCCTTTGAATTCAGTGCCGTCCTCCAACACCAGTTTGATTGTCTGATTGTGCATTAATGTCTGTGGGATTATATTTAGGATTCTCTATACAAAAATAGTTATAATGGATATAGATGGAACGGTGAACCTGTATTTATAAAAAAACAAAGGGATGCAAATAATCGCATCCCTTTGTTTTGATAGTATCATGAAATTAGTTTGAGGCGGTTAACAACATTCTACTTATTTCCCAGGTACCGGCCACTGCCGTGGTACTGGTATATTTGAATGCTACATAGATGGTTTGTCCGTCGTAGGCTGAGAGATTGATTTCCCCTGTATCAACGAATGTCCAGGAGTTTCCGGCTGAACGTGTGAAACCGGTAAGCTGTGTCCAGTCGGCTTCGTTAGGATCACCGGAACCTGCGTAATTGGTTGAAACGAACACCTTAGCCTCATCGTTGATATTTGTGGCGAAGTTCATGGCTTCACGGAATATCATCTTGACGCCTGTTTTACCTGCCAGTGATATGGAAGGTGATATCAGCCAGTCTTCATTTGGAAATCTGTTTGGATTAACGAAACCAGTCATGGTAACGCAACCTCCATCATAGGTTTGGCCTTCCCAAATCTGGTCACCAAGAACGCTAAACTGTGAGAAGGAGCCCAGTGAGTTATTGAATTCCTCGGTAAAGAAACCTGTTGCAGGAATGATGCCATTGCCATCAAGCCAGTAGCCTGTGAGGTTCTTCACGCCCGGTTGACTGAAATAAGCTTCAAGGGTACCAAGTACCATAACCAGTTTACCTTTATTGCCTGGGTTATTGGCAAGGTTAAGAGCATCGCGGATGGCACCGGCAGGTAATTGAACAGGAACACAATTGGCAAGGTTGGTTTCATCAGGTGAATCAGCCAGCAGAATATTTGACATAGTTGTAAAAGGAGCCGTGAAACTGGGGACGAACTCGGTACCGCCGGTTTCATAAACTCCAACCATATAGCCTTCAACCCAAACCGGTTCACTGCTGGAGTTAGAGGCGGCAGCTTCAACATTATAAGGATCTTCAAAAGTGCCGTCGCCACTTCCGGGAGGAGGAGGTATTATGCCTGAGAAATCTTTAAGGTCATTTATATCACGTAAGGTAAGCTGCCAGGTGGTCCCGAAAACTGAGAGTATACCTGTAACCGTTCCGTAACCTGCCGGAATGGTATCGGCTGAGAAATCTGAATATTTGCTTGTACGGACCACAAGGCTCTTGCCTGCCAGATCCATGAGAGTGCGGTTGGTTGCATCAGCATCCTGAGGAGCAAATACTTCTCCTATTTCAGCAAAGGTAACATTGTTCAAAGTAATTAGCTTGCTTACCCTGAGGTCGCCTAAAACAGGAGTACCAAGTTCACCCAATGTGATAAGCTGGGGAACAGGTGCCTGGCCGGGCAAGCTATCACGATAAATATGATCTTCAATCATTACGGCCGGCATACGTCCTATGTCACCATTGTATAGATAGCCAAGCTGGATGAGGTTGTTATAGTCGCCAATGTAAAGGCCTTTACACTTAACATATATCATTTGGCCAAGCTTATATTCTGTTGCCAGGTTTGTCTGGTCAATGGCAAGTTCAATGGCGGCAGTTTCATCGGCAATGACCATTTTTTTATAGAGATTGCCACTGGCATCATTGGCAGTTACAATGCCTTTAATGATAATGTCGTCAGTAATTTCCTGCAAATCCGTATATGATTCTTTCAATTCCTGAATGGTGGTATTGGCTTCGAAATCAACCGATGGGATATTGATGGGTGGTTCGTCGAATTCACCTTTAACACAACTTGAAAGGTAGAATGTTGAACCGGCCATTAAGAGGAATGCAATTATTAGTCTTATATTTTTCATTGTCTATGCTTTTTTTTATTGAAGATATATTTTTATGTCTATTAGAAACGAAAACCAAGGTTGACAAAGTAATTCCTTCCGTAAGCGTAATAACGCTTAGGCAGGAACTTTGAGATATTCTTTGTAGCGAAGTCAAATCGGTTCTGTTCATAACCACCTGTAATGATTTCCTGGTTATCAAGGATATTGTTAACGCTGATGTTGATGTTCAGGAAATACTTATGCATTAACCGGAATGATTTGCCAATGGAAGCATCAACGGTATAACCACCGGGAACTTTCTCCTGTTTGGTGATGGCAGAAATAAGGGGATCACCGGGACCGAGGTTCTCTATGGCAAGAGTGGTACGGCGTTCAGGATTAAAGTCAAGATATATATTATCATAGTAGTTGATACTTGCCTCGATGAACAGATAATCAGGGCCTGCATATTTAAAGCCGAAGGAACCGGCAGTTTGAGGTGTTCCGGGAACATAGAAGTATTTGTTATAAACCAGGAAGGTAGTATCAGGACGGGAACCGTTTTCAAATGATATCGTAGCATTGGGGCGGTTGGTGTACCTGTAATTTCCAAGATTACCCGCTACTTTTACTGAAAAGGCACTGTTCAATTTCACTTCAGCACCTGCCTCAATGCCCTGATGAGTCTTATTAATTCCATACATAACATAGTTCACGAAAGTAAGGTAATCATCATGGTAGAAACCTGTGATTTCACTTTGATCTTCAAATACAGTATGGTATGCGGTAAGACGGGCTTTTACCAGAGGAGCGCGTAAGTGATAGCTTAGCTCGCCACTGAAAATATTCTCACTCTTTAAACCGGGAGTAACGGCATCACGTGTTCTGGATGAAAGGAATGAGTTACGCATGTAAGGTGCACGTGTCATGTAGGCAACATTCCCTTCAATAAAATGGCGGCCGGTTGCTTTATAGGTTGCACCTGCTTTCACAGCATAATCAAAGAAATTGTTTTTTTCAGAATTGCCCAAAGAACTTTCGGGGTAGCGACCATTTTTCATAAAGCCCTCGCGCCAGAAAGAGGTATAAGTTAACTGGAGACCGGCATAATAGTCGAATTTGTTGGTGGTCATCTGCAATAATCCCCATATATTTCCGCTATTCTGGTGGAGTTTATAATCATAACCGAACTTATCACCCTGCTTGATTATTCTGTTGGGATTGGTAAGGTCATTCTGGATGGTAGTGTCATTACCGGGGAAATCACGTTCGGCGAATTGGTCAATATCAACCCAGAAATTTCCGCCCAGCAGGTCTTCCAGAGTTTTATAATAGCTGCCTGTATATGATGAGAGCTCAACGCCTCCACTCGCTCTGGCCTGATCATTCAATTCATGGTTAATGAAAGAAGAAAGGTTAATCTGCGACTGGTCATTATGGCGGTTTTCAATAATATAGTGAGCCTGTTTGCCCTCGCTGTTGGCAAGATAATTCACTTGGTAAAGCCTGTCCCAGTTAATCTGGCTGACCGTTGGATCAGACTGCCACAGTTCAGCAATCCTTTCGGAAATAAAAGGATCATAATCAGTAACAGGGAAATAGCTTGGAAGATAACGATAGTAATCAGGACGAGGGTCAGCAGCCTTGTACCAATTAAGGGCAGAGGTTGATGTTTTACCGAATAAATATGATGCAGATGAAGTTATCTGAGTATTATCGTTCAACTTCCAGAAATGGTTAAGAATTACCAGAGGTTGATTCATGGTCCGGATTCTGGCATTTCGTTTTTCACCATCCTGGTACCCCCAGTTGGGATTATAGTAATTACTGCCGGTGAGATCATTGGCTTCCTGCACCGAAGCGCCCTGCATACCACGTTTTACGGGAGCAGCAAGGGCAGTAAAGGCTATGCTATGGTGGTCATTCAACTTTTTTTCAAGACCAACGAACCACCCATAAGCATCATAATAAGTACCTTTTACAAAACCTTCATTACCCCAACGTTTTGAAGCGCTGACTGATACCGCCCAGTTGTTGTCCATTAGGCCGGTTGAATGCGTGAGCATAAGCCTGTTGGTGTAGGTGCGGTTGGTCATGCTGTAGGTGAGTTTGGTCTGCTTTCTCTGTTGCGATGCTCGGGTAATGATGTTGGTAACGCTGCCAAGGTTGCCAAAAGAGAAGTTTGATGGAGCAAGCCCATTGACTGATACCTTGTTTCGGGTAGCGTCATTCAATCCTCCCCATAATGCCCATATTGTACGGCCGGTTTCGGCATCATTTATTGGGCTGTTGGCAATATAGGTGCTATTGAGATCAGCATCATATCCTCTTATCCTGAAATAGGCAGAGCTGAATGTATAGGAGGCAGCCGATACGAATACATCATTTGATGAACTCAATAGTCCTGAAGTATTCTGTGATCTGGAGTCTTCATCAGAATCCAGGGCGGCAAGGTTAATATCTGCAAGCCCTGAATTTAGGTCAGAGCCCTGTGCTGATTTCAATTTAACTACTCCTAAGTCAAGAGCTTCAGCTACTTTTATCTGCATTGTGAGATCCTCATAACCATAGAGGGAGAAATCAATAACTGCTTCGCCCGGGTTAATCCGTTGCAGCTCAAATGAACCATCTGAGCGACTGGATACCTGTTGAGTGCCAATGCGAACAATAACGGCAGGCAGTGCATTCCCTGATTCTGCATCAGCAATGCGTCCGGTAACAGTGCCAGTCTGGGCAAACAATGCCATGACCGGTCCGAAAACCAGCAATGTCAATAATAATCGTTTAATCATGTATGATGTGTTAGAAAAATAATAAAAGGTTGTTTAGTTGATAACCAAGGTTGTAATACTATATGCAAAGGTGCTAAATTTTCCTTTTCATTCAACTGGCTGCTGTAATTTTAATAGCCTATATTTGTACCTGAAAAATCCAAACCATTTCATCTATCATAAAACATTTTATGACTTCCAAGCTGTTTTCAATCAAAATATTCCTGCTGACAAGCATTTCACTATTAATATTCAACCAATGTTCACTGGGACAGGAAAGATCAAAAGCTGCCTGCATTGCATTTTATAATCTGGAAAATTTATTTGACACTATTGATGATCCATTCACAAATGACGCAGAGTTTTTGCCTGACGGTACCAATCATTGGACATCAGAACGTTATCAGGCAAAGCTTGCCAACATGGCAGATGTAATCAATAGAATTGGTGGTGAAATTATAAAGGGAGGACCTACAATACTGGGAGTATCAGAAATTGAGAACAGGAAGGTGCTGGAGGATCTGATAAATACACCTCCCCTAAAAGGAAAAGGATATGATATTGTCCATTTTGATTCACCTGACAGGCGTGGTGTTGATGTTGGCCTGCTTTATAAGAAATCAGCATTTGAAGTTACCAATAGTACATCAAACCGACTGACAATGCCGGGCAAGTATGACTGGTATACCCGTGATCAGCTGGTTGTGAGTGGAAAGCTTGATGGAGAAATGATTCATGTAATAGTAAATCATTGGCCTTCTAGAGCTGCAGGCCCGGAGTACAGGGAAGCTGCTGCGGCACTTTCACTGGCTCTATGTGATTCTTTACGGCAAATTGACCCTGATTCAAAGATCTTTATCATGGGCGATTTAAATGATGATCCTACTGATAGAAGTGTTTATAAAGTGCTGGGAGCAAAAGGCAAAGTGAAGGATGTAGAGAAAAATGGACTTTTTAATCCTATGTGGAAGTTGTACCAGAAAGGCATTGGCTCACTGGCTTACCGCGATGCATGGAACCTCTTTGATCAAATAATAATTTCAGAACCATTGCTTAGAGAAAATGCTGGCTGGCAGTATCTTAAAGCCAATGTCTTCAGTGAGAAGTTTATGCTTCAGAAAGATGGGCCGTATGCCGGTTATCCCTTCCGTACTTTTGCCGGAGGAGCTTATGCAGGAGGTTATAGTGATCACTTCCCTACATACCTGTTGATTGTAAAAAAAGGGAATTAAGCACCAAACAGTTATTTGTTATTGAATTTTTTATAATTTCGCTACTCTAACCACGAATCAAGTGAAGGAAAATCTTGTTATCATCCCGACTTTTAATGAAAAGGAAAATATTGAACGGATAATCCGTAAAGTTTTTTCTTTGGAAAAAGAATTTGATGTACTGATAGTAGAGGATAATTCTCCAGACGGTACTGCAGCAATAGTAAAGCGACTCATGACTCAATTCCCTGACAGGCTGTTCATTGAAGAACGCAAGGGTAAACTTGGACTGGGAACAGCATATATTCATGGTTTTCGCTGGGCCTTAGCCCGTGATTACAAGTATATCTTCGAGATGGATGCTGACTTTTCACACAACCCCGAGGATCTGGTGCGTTTGCATCATGCTTGTGATCAGTTAGGCGGTGATGTTGCCATTGGATCAAGGTATATTAAAGGTGTAAACGTTGTTAATTGGCCGATGGGCAGGGTGCTGATGAGCTACTTTGCTTCTTATTATGTGCGCATGATAACCGGGATGAAGGTTATGGATACAACTGCCGGTTTCAAGTGCTACCGCCGTTCATTGCTTGAAGCTATTGACTTCGACAAGATCAAATTTACCGGTTATGCATTCCAGATAGAAATGAAATATACTGCCTGGAAATTGGGATTTAAAATTATTGAAGTGCCTATCATTTTTACGGATCGCACAGAGGGAGAATCTAAGATGAGCAGTGGCATATTCCGTGAAGCTATATTTGGTGTTATTCAGCTTAGGTTTAAAAGAATAAAGGCCAGAGCTTAATTTTTAGTAAAGTTTATTTTACTCCCCAGACTATCGGGTATAATGATATATCAACGTTAGCATTATCTTTGCATTGATTTCATTATTAACAGATCCGGTCTATTATGCTTCGTAAATATTTAATATCAGGTGCTACTATTGTCAATGAGGGCAAGGCTTTCATAGGCAATGTGTTAATAGAAAACGGGTTAATAGCTGATATTTCCACAGGTAATACTATCAAACCTGAAGATGCTGAACACATTGAAGCGAAGGGCAAATACCTGCTGCCGGGAGTAATTGATGATCAGGTGCATTTTCGTGACCCCGGTTTAACACATAAGGGTGATATATATACTGAAAGCCGGGCTGCGGTTGCGGGTGGTGTTACATCGTATATGGATATGCCGAATACGGTGCCAAACACTCTTACACAGGAACTGCTTGAAGAAAAATACAAGGCTGCTTCAGAAAAATCATTGGCTAACTACTCATTTTATATGGGTGTCTCCAATGATAATGTTGAAGAAGTGCTAAAGACTGATCCATCAAAGGTATGTGGTATAAAGATCTTCCTCGGGGCTTCCACCGGCAATATGCTGGTTGATAACCTTACAACTCTGGAGCAATTGTTCAGTAATTCAAAAAGCCTGATAGCAGTGCATTGTGAAGATGAACCTACTATTCGTGAGAATTTGAATCATTACAGACAGATATATGGTGATAATATTCCCGTGGAACTGCATCCTGCTATAAGAAGTAATGAAGCCTGTCTGAAATCTTCCACCTTTGCCGTTAACCTTGCCAGGAAGTACAATACCCGGCTTCATGTGCTGCATTTGTCGACTGCTGAAGAAATGGCTCTGTTCTCCACAGAACCTTCAACCGCTGAAAAGAGAATTACCGCAGAAGTATGTGTCCATCATTTGTGTTTTTCGGAGCAGGACTATCATACCATTGGCAATAATATTAAGTGGAATCCCGCTATTAAATCAGCCAATGACCGTTCAGCATTGATGCAAGCCTTGCTGGACAACCGGATTGATGTAATTGCCACGGATCATGCACCTCATACCAGGGAGGAGAAACAAAAGCCTTATACCAGTTGCCCTTCGGGTGGCCCGCTGGTACAACATTCACTAACAGCAATGCTGGAGAAAGTGCTTAAGAAAGAAATAAGCATTGAGCTTGTGGTGGAGAAGATGTGTCATGCCCCGGCACGAATATTCGGTGTGGAACGACGAGGTTTTATACGTAAAGGATATCATGCTGATTTGGTTTTAATAAATCCTAACGCTCCGTGGACTGTGGCAAAGGAGAATATTCTATACAAATGTGGGTGGTCTCCGTTTGAAGAAGTGACATTCCACTCTGCGGTTACACATACATTTGTTGGAGGACATATGGCTTGGAGTAATGGAAAATTTGATGAATCGGTAAAAGGCTCCCGATTATCATTCGTTCACTGAGGTTAATGCCTTTACTGTAACGAAAGAATTTGAAACGAGAAATCCACTCATTTAGATAGCAGACACAATATTACTGGAAAATCAATTGAAACTGAAAGTCATGTTCACCTGCAAATTTTGAATATCAGACACAAAATAAATACATAACCAATATATCAAACAATAGACTTAACAATGCAAAAAACACTGACACTGCTCTTAATGATGACGATCTTCCTGGCATGCGGAAGAACTACAACTGAAAAGGAGAATTATGACGATGGCAAACTCAAAACCGAGAAGACTTTTAAAACCGTTAAAGGAGAAAAGGAACTGGTAAAAGAGGTACATTATCATCCAAACGGCAAAAAATATATAGAAGGGAATTATAAGGATAACAAGCGTGACGGATACTGGGCATCATGGTATGATAACGGACAGTTGTGGAGTGAAGGTGAGTTTAAGGATGGCCTAAGTGAAGGCAAACGCACCGTGTATCACCAAAACGGCAAATTGTATTATGAAGGTGATTTCATTGCCGGTGAACGTAAGGGTATCTGGAAATTTTACAATGAAACCGGTGAGCTTATTAATGAAATAGACTACAGTAAAGTCAAATCAACCGATAAAGAATGATTAACCATGAAAACAGCCATTGTTTATGCAACACAGCATGGTACTACTGAGAAGGTAGCCAGGATGATTAGTGAACTGGCTTCTGATAGTACTGTTTTGATTAACCTCAGGAAATCACGTGACATCAATCCCGATGACTTTGATCGGATTATCATTGGAGGTTCCATACACGCTGGTAAAATACAAAAGAAAGTACGCAAGTTTTGCGAAAAGCATTTCCAGCAGTTAAACGCTAAACCGCTAGGGCTTTATCTTAGTTGCATGGAAGAAAATGAAAAGGCAAAAGTACAATTTGAAACTGCCTTCGCTGAACCACTTAGAAATCATGCCATGAGTTGTAAACTCACAGGAGGAGAGGTGATGATTGATCGAATGAACTTCATTGAAAAATTCATGATGAAGAAGATAGGTGGAATTACTGAATCAGTCTCAAAAATTAAAGAAGACAAGATTAAAGAACTGGCCAGTGAAATGGGCCTTTGCTGAAAATTACGAAATAAACGGCATTAAATGCTGATATAAAAGGAAAGGGAAGTGATTGTCACTTCCCTTTCCTTTTATTGATATATTCAACACGAGAATTTATGCAGAGCTATAATGGCCTATTGATCGGCTGCTCCCACAATCTTGTTAATTTAACATAATTACCAGGTATTTTGATACTGACCAGAAGTCCTTTGGATTGGTAATTACCAGACTGTCACTTAGCTTTTCACCATACAGTTTATATGACTGAGAAGGATGGGAGGTTATAATGGTGACTTTCTTTTTTGAAAGAGGGATTGATTTGAATTTGGTTATATCGATAGAAGTAAAGTAATCACGGCTAAAATCCTGTTTAAGTTTCTTATTGGCACCAATACCTGCAAAACCGCCCTCACGCGTTATAATGTTATTATCCAGAAGTTCACGTTTTGTACCCATAACAAACCAGGCAGTATTAAGCGCAGTAGTTTGTTCACTTATGGTTTGTGATTTGGCTGTTCCTTCAGCAGTAAGGTTGTCAATATCAGAATATAGAATTTCAATTTGGATGTTCATCTTTTCAAGTTGATCACGGAGTTGAGTAATCTGGGCATCTTTCTCCTCTACCTGCTGTGCCATCCTATCAATCATCTTTTCCAACTCTGATACTTTGCCTCCCGACTGTTTTACTTTTGATCTCAATTCAGCAATGGTTGCCTTGTTTTTCTTCAACATATCATAAATCATGTTGATATCACGGTTGATCTGTTCTTTTTGATCAGCCTCTAATTCTCCTGTTTCTTCAGTGCTTTGCGAAATCAGCATCTCGGCCTGTTTAATGGAATCGAGATTCGCCTGAATACGGTTAAATGATTCGATATAACCATAAATGGCTGTGTCTTTGGTAAAACCTATGCTCATCAGACTATCATAACTAGCCCGGAGTGCTTCGATTTCTTTTTGTTTACTATTACAGCTAAACAAAAAAGGGATAATCACTAAAAAGAAGAATAACTTTTTCATGCTTTGTCTTATTTAGGTTTTGAATTGCAAAAATACACTATTTATTAATGATGATATCAGAATTGGTTGTGGTACATACTACATCGAAAATCAGTTTGTTGGTAACCGGATTCCATGATATTTTCTTTGGATTTATTGGTTGACCATTGACGACAATGGAAGCTGGCTTCATTGCTAAGTTATGAACAAAGAATTTGATTTTATGGCTTTTGTCAGCATAAGTTACATCTTTGGTGACCTTCTGCATTGATATGGTAAGAGAGCTTTCTTCATTAACTGCTGTGAAATTCAGGAGTTCATATTTGTCCTTTTCATTGGCATAAGGGGTTATTCCATCGTCATTATAAAGGGAATAGTCAGATTTGACTGCAAGTGGGTCAGCGTAATAATGCATCTCGAATTCATCAAGATTGTAGCTTGCAGTACTTTTTGATTCTATGCTCATTGGGATGAAAGATCCGCCTTTAACAAAAACGGGTATATTATTCATTGAGAGGGGGAGATCAATGGTTTTTCCTCCTTCGTATGGTATATTAGTATAGAAGTCAATCCATGTGTTACCTTTTGGAAAGTAAATCTCCTGGTATACGGCACCCGGCCTTTTAACCGGTGATACGAGGAAGGCATCACCCCACATATATGCAGAGTCATAGGTTAATAATGAAGTATTGTCAGGGTAATAAAAGAATAATGGAGTCATTAGAGGATGACCGGAAGTAGCGTTTTTATAAGCCAGAGAGGAATTGTAGGGGAGGAGTTTATAACGGAGATCAATGGCTTGTTTGGCAAAGAGTTTAGTTCTGTAATTCTGAAAAACAGGTTCTGAAGGAATATGCTCCTGAGCGTGAGGCCTAAAAATAGGTTGGAATACTCCATATTGAAGCCAACGTACATACAGTTCATCGTTAATAGAATCACCTCCTGCGAAGCCTCCAAGGTCAGAATGCATATAGCCAATTCCCTGCATACCCATCTGAAGAGCAATTTCAGGTTGCGGGATTAATCCACCCCAGCTTCTGCTGACATCACCTGACCATGGTATCATTCCATATCTCTGTGTTCCGGCATAACCGGCACGCATAAGTATAAAAGGACGGGTATTCGGGAAGTCCTTAGCGTAGCCCTCAAATATTAACTTGGCCCATTCATGTCCATAAGCATTGTGAATTTCATTTCCTGTGCCAATGCTGTGAATAATGTCGGCAGGATGAACTTCGGGTTCCCCAAGATCCCCCCACCAACCTGCTATACCCTGAAGGGTGAGGTCCTTATAAATATTCCAGAACCACGTACGTGCTTCCGGCTTATACAAATCAATCAAACCCGTGTTGCCAAAGTAGAAATCATACGTATAAGGTTCGCCTTTACTGTTTTTTGCCAACACATCCTTTTCAACAGTCTCCTTCCATCTGTTTGAAGTTGTTAAGATAAATGGCTCACTTACCAGTACTGTTTTAACTCCCTTCTTCTCAAACTTTTTTATCATATCAACGGGTGATGGAAAACTGTCAGTATACCATTGAAGATTACCCATTTCACCCTTAATCTCCTTGCCAAACCAATAAATATCAATAATTACAGCATCCAAAGGAATGTCTTCCTTAAAGAAAAGGTCAACAGTTTTCTCTGTTTGCTTTTGGGAATGATAACCAAAACGGCTGCTAAAATTGCCAAAAGCCCAACGGGGTGGCAATGGCTGGCGCCCGGTGAGCAGCGTATATTGACCAACGAGGTCAAACCAATCAGTGCCGGCGATAATATAGTAATTTGGGGTGCCACTGTATGATTCGTATGACAGCGTGTTTGTCTGCTTACTGTCAAGGTCAAGGTAACCCAATCCGGCATTATCAAAAAGAACAGCATACAGCTTGGAAGAGAGCATCAAGGGCAATGTGTAATTCATGAGTTCTGACCTGGTTTCATAGCCATAGTGAGCCCGGTTGTACAACTGTAAACGATTGCCCCGACGATTCATGCCAAGCACACGGGCACCGCCCCCATAAAGGACTTCATTGGATGTAATACCCAGATTTATCATCCAACTGCTATCGGCCTCCATATATCCTGTAGTTTCTGCCAATAGAGGTTTCCCATTGATTGAATAGCTTATATTGAATGGGTTATATGTTACCAATAAATCAATTCCATTCTTCGAATCCAGTATCAGGCTATTTTCATTTTCAGTAGTTGTCAGAGTTGGCATTGTTGACTCCATATCTGCTGCATACGAGAAGTTTTTGACTTCCTTTCCTTCAGGATAGAAAATAACATGAATTATTTTCTCATTCAAAGGCTCAATAACATACTTACCATCACTAACAATAATCTCATAGTGTGAGTCCTGCGCTTTCCAGCTCTTGAAAGTGCGATCAGCCTGCTGAGCGTAAAGATGGCCCGTAAAAATCAACAATGACAGGACACCTGTAAAGAGTGTGTTCAATATTTTCATATTCTGAAATTTATGGCTATAAAATTAACACATTCTCACCTAAGTGAATGGATGCAGTGCGTTTTTAATGGTATGTGAAAGCTATGGCTGGCAAGTGCCAAAGGAAGAACGGAGATATTAAATATTTTAAGTGGAGCCCTGTAACATATCTTATTCCAGTTTGTTACAATTTAATAACACAAATTGCAAATACGAAACGGTATGAAAAAATTCTTTACGCTAAGCAAGTCAGGTGAATTGTTCACTGTTCTGATTTTCTTAATCAACACATCTTCAGTATTGGGACAAATCACTATCACTCATGATGATATGCCGGTACCGGGCACTGTCATGATGCGTGCAATTGACACTTCTACCTTTACCGGCCCCGGTGCTTCAGGTACAGGTCAAACCTGGGATTTCAGTTCTGCTTCATCCCATTATGCTGATACAATCAGATTCCTCCATCCCGCTGATGTCCCCGGACATGAATTATTTCCGGAGGCAAATCTTGCGCAGGTAACCACTGTTTATGATGAGATGGGTTCTATACATATTCAGGGCTTCGAACGTTCGGAATTAGATGGGATGTATGAACTTGGAGGGAATGCCTATTTCATCTCACCGGGTTTTTCATTCCTGGAATCTCACTCATTTAATCCTGCTCCTAATTCACTACCGTTACCTTGTAGTTATGGAAATCAGTCGCAGTCCTCAACTATAGGCACAAGCACAACCTCTGTCAGGTTTTCTGATATGCTAATTGATTCAACACATGTAATCAGTCACATTACAGCCAATATAATGGCTGATGGAAGCGGAACGCTGATAACACCTGTCGGTTCATATGCTACTTTGCGAGTTCAGGTAACTTCAATTCACACCGATTCAACCTATACCTGGAATCCTCTAGGTGGGTGGGAATTTGTTGGTGTTGAAATGTATGAAACCATAAGTTACCAGTGGTATGCCAATGAATTTGGGAATGTAGCGTTACTAACTACAGACAATGAAACTGTTGAGTTTCAATACCTAACCTCTATTATAATTGATGTACCTAAAATTGAAACGGCATCTGAAACTCATATCTATCCTAATCCTGTCAGTGATATGTTGTACCTGTCAAGTCATGACAAGATCAGAAATGTTGAGGTTTATAATATTAATGGCAGGCTGCTGCTATCAGAAAACAGCTTAGGAGTTGTTGATGTAAGTATGCTTGAGCCGGGCATTTATGTATGTAAAGTGTTTGGTGAAAATGATGTTTATGCTACTAAATTTATTAAGTAGTAGTTGCAGATAAGGCTATTTTAATCTGTTCTCCAAGAACTTTAAATAAAGAAACCGCCCCTCGCAAGAGAAGCGGTTTTATTATTAGCGATGAAAGTAGCCTGAACTGTTGACCTAACAATATTTACAGTTCATCAGTAATAATAAATTCACTTATATTCTGCTCATATCATTTCAGATTCAGACATTTCAGCGAAAGATTACATTGCCCGAATCATCATAATTAGCCACTTCATTGTGTGCCCTGATCTGTGCATTTTGACAACCAACTCTGTTGCAGATTAATACACTATTTGTAAAATCATTCTGCTGATCGAGGAACAAGGTGATCAGACTGCCACCGCAGGAGCAGGCAGAATAAACCGGCAATGTGGCGTTACATTCAGGGCAAGTGATTTCAAGCAGTTCGTCTTTCATCAGGGTAATCCCTATAGAAACACGCTGCTTAATCCCAAATACAGGGCTAAGGGCAACAAGTCCTTCTCCCTTCTCTGATTTTGTTTTGAGCACTATACCTTCAAAATTATCAAATATTGCCTGATTGCTCACCAGGTTATGGCCATTGGGGCAATAACACTGTTGAATTACAATCATCTCTTTCATTTTTACCGTTTCCCTGATCCTTTCAGGAGTGGGAAAAATCATCATACCCTTTAGATTGAACATTGCCATAGTAAGATGTTTTAAATGAATCCCTTAAGATACGAAATATTTAGTTAAAATGGAATATTTGTTGAGCAATTTATCATATTGGGTATAGCTTCTCGATAAATGCTAAAATAAATCGTGTAATTAATAATAAATTCCTGAAGATGATTGACTTTGCCCCCGTAATTATCTAATTTTGTAATATGTTGAATTTCAATGAAAATTATTCATTGAGTTAGAGATATTCAATTATGAAGAAGGCTTTCCCGGCATTATTATTTTTGGTTGTCAATCAATGCTTTGGCGCAACAGGCAGTGCCAGTGATGGAGAACTGCTTATATTGTTAATAGTGTTACTGTTATTAATGCCTTTGGCGGTAAAATATTTGATTGACTTTGTAAAGGTGATAATTCATGATTGCATCACAGGAAGAAGAATCAGAAAACATGATTTATCCTGAACCATTTCTGGTATTCAACTGATCAAAAGGACAATCTGACTTGTATAAAGTCAGAATTTAATGTTGATACCCAAATTCAACAAGCCTCGGAATCCATATCCTAATTCGCTGAATACTTGAAACTTATTGCCGTAAAAGACACCTACAGGTGTGAGCTGGAAAGCCAGATCAGGAATGGGAAATGGATGAAACGTTTCTTTAGAACGGACCGGGATGGCAACACCAACTAATAATCTGCTATACATTCCAAAATTTTGTTTTACAATGAAATGGTATTTAAGACCCCCTGTAATTGAATTTATAATAACAGTATATGATTCATAGCCTTCTGGCCTGTCGTCATTCCATGTTATGGAAATCTTCTCCCATCCATAATCAACTCCAACAGAAATTCTTCTATTGATATAATAGTTATAGCCAAGATTCAAAACACCTGTTGAAGACACCTTGTCAGGTTGGTCGTAGAAGCCTATACTGAAAATGGTTAATAGAATATCTCCAGTTTGTTCAATCATCAATGGTACAGAAAGTATCCCATATCCAGCCTGTATTCCATTCTTTAATGGATTTTGTGCTTGCGCGTTAAACATCATGCAAGCGACCAACCAAGCAAGCAGCAATGTCTTTTTCATGATAGAACCATTTCTTCCCCTGATTTTAAGAGGACTGATATGTAATATAACATATAACATATCAGAATGTTAAAGGAATGTTCGAGCGAAAAAATAGCGATTATATGGAATATTATGATGTCTTAAGAAGCAATAATGTAAAGAGTTGTTTGACGAAATAAGGTATTAAACAATTCGCCTCAATTAATTATTACTTATCCTCCTTATGTTTACGGGTTTATTTGATTCATCCAGAGCTACGAAAATAAAATTTCCTTCAATTGCCTTCTGTCTGTTAATAGAATCGTCAACTTCAGCAAGAATTTCGATCTTTATTTCAATACTTACATTCTTTATTTTGGTTACTTCACTTCTAATTTCGATAATTGTTCCTGGATTAACTGGATGCAAGAACCTGATTTGATTGACTTTCACAGTAACCATTTTTTGCCCTGTTAATTTGGTTGCGCAAATATAAGCAACCTCATCCATCCATTTCATTGCTGTTCCGCCAAATAAGGTTCCATGACCATTAAGTGTATCAGGTGTGATAACCCTAAATTGGGATGTAAAAATACCGTTCATCGAATATTTTTTTACAAAATTACAAATAAATGTACTAAATAAGCAAATGTTCAGTATCTTTGTAGTGAACAAATGCTCATTTAGTATGCCTAGAAATATAATGCCTCGAAAAATACTTAATCCCCCTGTAATTAAAGGATTCAAACCTTATGGTCTTGAATTATCAGAGAGTTCAAGTGAACCGGTTGTCTTATTATTTGAAGAATATGAAGCGTTGCGTTTGTGTGATTATGATGGATATAACCATAATCAGGCTTCAATAGCAATGAATGTATCAAGGCCTACTTTTACCCGAATATATGCTAGTGTAAGGAAGAAAATTGCATCAGCTTTTGTAGAAGGGCGGCAGATAAGCATTGAAGGCGGTAAAATTTATTTTGACAGTTCATGGTATCATTGTGAAAGTTGTTCTTGCTATTTTAATGATCAAGAAATTGGAGAAACTATCCCGCAATGTGCATTATGTGGAAGTGCTTATATAAGTAAAGTAGATGCAGAATTATAACAAAAAATAAACGAATAATTATGAAAATTGCAATTACCTCTACTGGGACTTCTCTGGAATCGAAAATTGATATGCGTTTCGGTCGCTGTTCCTATTTCGTCATATATGATGATATGATTGGCAGTATAGAATTTATCCCAAATAGTGCAAACGATGCGGAACAAGGAGCTGGGATTGCCGCCGTTGAGTTTATTGCGAAAAAGAATGTTGATAAAGTAATTTCAGGTGAGTTTGGAATAAAGATCAAATCACTTCTAGATAGTCTTAAAATTCAAATGATTATGGTCAAACTACCTGATAGGACAATTGGTGAATTAATAGAATTGCTCAAACAAAATATTTCTAAAAACAAATAATATTTTTTCAAAATGGAAGAACAAGTTTATTCAATGCCGCGCATTGGTGAAAAGGCTCCTTTATTCAAGGCCACAACAACTCAGGGTGAAATCAATTTTCCAACAGATTACCAAGGTAGCTGGGTAATTCTATTTAGTCATCCTGCAGATTTTACACCTGTTTGCACATCAGAATTCATGACATTCGCTAACATGGAATCGAAATTTGCTGAAGCAAATTGTAAGTTAGTAGGATTGTCAGTAGATGGTTTATACAGCCATATTGCATGGTTAAGAACCATTAAGGAGAAGATTGAGTACAAAGGAATGAAGGATGTAGAAGTCAAATTTCCTTTGATAGAAGACATAACCATGGAAGTTGCCAAAAAATATGGTATGATGATGCCTGGTGAAAGTAACACAAAAGCAGTTAGAGCAGTATTTTTTGTTGATCCAACCGGGACTATTAGGGCTATTATATATTATCCGCTTAGTTTAGGTCGCAACTTTGATGAGTTGTATAGAGCATTAATTGCCATGCAAACCGCTGACGTATTCTCAGTTGCAACACCTGCCGATTGGTATCCGGGAGACGAAGTTATTGTTCCAACTGCTGGCTCATGCGGTGTAGCGAAAGAAAGAATGGAATCAGCTGATCAAAACACTAAATGTTATGATTGGTTTTTCTGTACAAGTAAGCTCGATAAGGACCAAGTTGAAAAAGCATTACTTAAACAATATAATCAATAAATAAAATAACTTACTAAAAAACGTGCTAAAATGACTAAACGTATTGCAATCCCTGTT
>CALCQV010000160.1 GCA_937894795.1 uncultured Bacteroidales bacterium | reverse complement strand
ATTGCAATCATTGATGCATAGACCCACCTGGGAAAGGTTCCTCCGGCCGATCCGGGAAATGCATAGATGGCCGACAGGTTGATTGGGAGTATGAGCTTTACCAGATAGAATGAAATGCCATAGAGCATTAGAATCAGTCTCTCAGGCAAGGTATAATCCTCTTCCAATACTGTAATGTGCCCAAACGATGCCGATGCTTTAATGGCTACGATTCCAAAGATTATTGAAAAGACAAGAAATGGTATTTTCTCTAAAATTACCTTGCCGGTAAACTTCCTGTTTCTGAAGTAGTCAATCAGCAACAGTATCAAAGGGAAAGTTGCTGCCATTGACTTGCTGAAAAGCGCAAGCAATGCCCACAACAGGGTAAGTAAGTAATGGCGGGGTTTGCCTGTGTTCAGATATTTCTCATACTGTATCAGCCCTATGAGAAAAAATGCAGAATATAACAATGAGCTGCGCGTGGAAATCCATACCACACCTTCCACATGCATTGGGTGAATGGCAAAAAGCAATGCAGCTATAAACGCCGGTTCAAATCTTTTTAACCATTGTTTCATCAACTTAAAGACAAACCATGTATTGAGCAAATGAAGCAATAGATTGATTAAAATATAGGTTACCGGCGCATCGCCCGATATCTTGTAATTGATGGCTAAGCTCAACACTGCCAGAGGTTGGTACATGCCCAGGTGGAAGCTGCTGAATATATCTGATTTACCGGCTGATCCATACTCTGTTACATCAGGATCAGTAATATATTCACCATCATCCCAACCAATCAGCATCTCATTGCGTAAGCTGCCTGAAAAGAGAATGAATGTAAGAAACAGGAGTATTGTCACCAGCAGGTTTTGCATGCTCACAGATATTCCTCCGGGAAGCTTTACAATGGTGTCTGTAATTCCAGAAAGCCCTGTTTTTACTTTATTTTCCTGCCTTTTCATTCCATTAAACTGATACTTTAAATATTTTGCAAAGGTAGTCTTTGCTTTCCTAATTTAGTACCTTTGATCCATTAATAAAAAGAATCTTATGAGAAGGTTGGTGTTTATCTTTTTTCTTCCTGTTGTTATGGTTTTAGCCGGTTCTTGTGGCAATAAAAAAGGTTCTGTGCTTACAGAAAGGATTCAATATGATGTTACCATTACCTCGCCTGAGAAAGATCTGGAGTGGTGGGTTCAGAACCTTGAGAATAATAAAAGGGAAATAGTGGTTAAATCACTGGTAAATGTATCAAAAGCGGGCAAAAATAAGGTTTATGATGTCCTGACCTATAAGGAGATGACGGCTGAACAAATTGAGGAGCGTTGTAAACGTAAAGAGCTCATGACACTTACCCGTGATTACCCGCCCTATGAGGAATTTGACACATTAGTTACCAATGAATTACAGCTTTCAGATATCACTAAGATCCGTTTCCTTGAAGAGTGGTATCTTAATGAGGAAACCGGTATGATTACCAAGAAAGTGATTGGGATGTGTCCAATGCTGGAAAGCTACACTGAGAGTGGTGAACTGCGCGGACATTTGCCCCTTTTCTGGATTTCGTACGTGAAGAACTTTCCACTTGCCGCAAAATAGACTGTTTCAATGTTTATGGAATTCTGGGGCAAGTTGATGTGCCAGGCATAAAATCGGACTAAACCTCCCTATTCCTGATCCCTTAAACTGACCTGCCATAATGTACAGACTTAGCTGCTGATATATGGATTATTGATGCAGTTTGTTGCCTGTCAATTCTATAAGTCCTGAGAAGCTGGTCATACTCTATTTTTTCGTAATTTTGCACCCTCAAATTTTATCATGGAATACTTGTTTCATACTTTACCCAATGGTATCAGGATTGTGCATCGTTGTACGGATACACTGGTAGGCCATCTTGCCGTGATGATAAACACGGGTACACGTGATGAAGAGCCTAATGAAGCCGGCCTGGCTCATTTTATTGAGCATATGATATTCAAAGGTACCAATAAGAGGAAGATGCACCATGTTTTAGGTTATCTCGAAAATATTGGAGCCGACTTAAATGCATATACCACGAAAGAAGAGACCTGTATTCATGCCTCCTTCATAGGTCAATACTATCAACGTGCCTTTGATCTCTTTGCCGATATACTTACCAATTCAACATTCCCTGAAAAGGAAATTGCAAAGGAAAAGGACGTGGTGATAGATGAGATCAATGGTTATAAGGATACTCCGGCCGAGTTAATATTTGATGATTTTGAAGAGATGGTCTTTAAAGATCATCCCCTGGCAAAACCTATCCTGGCTACTCCTTCTGCAGTTAAAAAGATTACCAGAAATAAAATCCTCTCCTTTATTGCACGTCATTATAATACTGATCAAATAGTAATAAGCTCAGTTGGAAATATTCCTTTTAAGAAGGTTGTCAAGCTTGCAGAAACCTACTTTGGTGTCATACAGTCGAATCCACGTGCCAAAGGAAGAACTCCTTTTAATGATTATCAAAAAAAGGATATCGTACTGAAAAAAACAGGCTTTCAAACCCATTGCATGATTGGTGGTCCTGCATACAGTTATGCTGATCAAAGGAGAACTCCTCTGGCTTTGCTTACAAATATGCTGGGTGGGCCGGCCATGAATTCAAGGTTGAGCATGGCTTTGCGTGAAAAGAGCGGCATTTCATACAATATTGAATCAGCTTATACACCCTATTGTGATACAGGGTCATTTATGATTTACCTGGGCATAGATAACGGATCGCTCGATAAGGCTCTTTATCTTGTTAATATAGAGCTTTCAAAGTTTAGAGAAAAAAAGCTTGGCACTATGCAGTTGCATTTGGCAAAGCAACAATTTGCCGGTCAGATGGCTATCTCATTTGAATCAAATCTCAACGACACGCTCTCCATGGCTAAAAGCGTTTTGGTATATGATACCGTTGATACTCCTGAGATGTTGATAAAGAAGGTTCTAGCAGTAACATCAGAAGATTTGCAGGATATTGCCAATGAAATCCTTAATCCTGACAAGATGAGTAGTCTTGTTTACCTCAACCGGAAATAGCGGTAGTCGAGGAATGATTTCACTTTCTACATTATGATACAGGATGAGTGTATGACATTGTATGGTTTAACTTGAACGACTATGGAAGAACTTTTTGAAAAACAACAATACGCAACCACCAGCAGGAGGTATGAGCAGTATGCACATGATTTTTCATTGCCTGATGATAATCTCCTGGCTGAACTGGTGCGTAGAACACACTTGTCGTTTACTACCGCCGGAATGCTGTCAGGTCCCATCCAGGGGAGATTCCTCCAGATGATATGCCAGATGATGCAGGCTCAAACGGTGGTGGAAATCGGAACTTACACCGGCTATTCTTCTATTTACATGGCAAGAGGGTTAGCTCATGGTGCCATGCTTCATACCATTGACAATAATCCGGAGGTTGCTGATATTGTTGAAGAATTCATTACCCGTGCCGGGCTTCATGATAAGATTACCGTCTATCAGGGTAATGCCAAAGAGATTATTCCCGCAGTGATTATTCCAAAACTTGAATCCCCAATCGATCTGGTGTTCATTGATGCCGATAAGGAAAATTACATCGATTATTACGAGTTGTGCATCTCATATATGCAACCGGGTGGTTTCATCATTGCCGACAATGTTCTGTGGTATGGAAGGGTATTCGACGAAAGTGCCTATACTGACAAGGAAACCAAAGGCATTATTGCCTTCAATAAGCATGTTATGAATGACCCAAGGGTGGAAAACCTGTTGTTGCCTATACGTGATGGGTTGATGATGCTGAGAGTAAAATGAAAAGGGTGTAGATTGTCAAATCCTAATAAGAGCTATGGTGAAGAGCCAATAAATCTGACAGGATGAAATGTTATTAAATTTCCTCCTGCCCGATTCTTGAAAATTAAAATCCTGACTCTTTCTTTTGTCTTTTTTGCTCTTATTCTTGACCAAATTTTACTGAATTACCCTGTAATCGTATTTTACAAGATTCAGCTCTTCATTAGCCTTTACAATCTTTTGTTTGAGGTCTTCCTTGAATGTCATCAGCTTAGCATATAGTTCCTTGTCGTCAACTGACAATATTTGAACGGCCAATATTCCAGCATTACGCGCTCCGTTAATTGCAACTGTTGCAACCGGAATACCCGGAGGCATTTGAACCATGGCCAGCAGGGAGTCAAGTCCGTCGAGTGAAGCCTTTATTGGAACACCAATCACAGGCAGAGGGGTCATTGCGGCAATTACTCCTGCCAGGTGTGCGGCCATGCCTGCTCCTGCAATAATAACCCTGATACCTTTATCATAAGCCCCTTTACTGAACTTCTCCACCTCTTCAGGCGTCCTATGGGCAGATAAGGCGTTAATTTCAAATGGAATCTTAAACTCATTCAGTATATCAGCTGCTTCTTTCATGATGGGCAGGTCAGAAGTGCTGCCCATAATAATACTAACTTTAGGTGTCATTGGCTTCTTTTTTATGATGCAAACATAAACAATTAGCCTGTATGTTTTGTTGACTGCCTTGTTTTTATATATAGTTATGAAGCTAAAATTGATACCTTTGCAGCTTCTAATCATATTTGTATGGAGCGTACTATCAGAGTCAAGGATAAGGACTTCAGAACTTTCATTAAAGCTGATGTTATTGATGCCGCAATTCAAAAGGTTGCTGATACCATAAACCTAGATACGGTAACTGAGAATCCCGTTTTTCTGGTAGTTCTTAACGGTGCTTTTATGTTTGCCGCCGATTTATTGAAAAAAGTAACGGTAAATTGCAGTATCACATTTATTAAATTAGCTTCCTATTCAGGTACCAGAAGCACTGATACGGTAAAGGAGCTGATAGGCCTGAATGAAGACCTGACCGGTCGCTCTGTTATTATTGTTGAGGATATCATTGATACGGGCAATACATTGAATGTATTGATGGATTTGCTAAAATCTCATGGTGTTGGTAAAATACGCATAGCTACTTTGTTATTTAAACCTAAGGCTTTTCAGGGGGATTTTAATATTGACTATGTGGGTTTGGAAATTCCCAATGACTTTATAGTTGGTTACGGACTTGATTATGATGGTTTCGCACGAAATCTTCCAGATATTTATAAAATAGTGGAATAATAGCATCCCATTTTAGGAATTAATCTTTGAACTTATGCTTAACATAGCATTATTTGGCCCTCCGGGTGCCGGGAAAGGTACGCAATCGGCTCTTCTGATTGAAAAGTATAAACTTACCTATATCTCTACAGGTGATTTATTACGCAATGAAATTGCCGAAGGCTCGGAACTTGGTAAGATAGCCAGTGATATAATAGATCGCGGACAGCTGGTATCTGATGAAATGATTGTTGAGCTGATTGAAAAGCGTATTATGCTTAGTTCAGCCAATAATGGAATTTTATTTGATGGCTTCCCGCGTACTCTTGTACAAGCATATATTCTTGAAGGCTTGCTCCTTAAAATGAACACTTCACTGGCCTGTATGCTTAGCCTTGAAGTGCCGCGTGAAGAGCTCGTTGCCCGCCTGCTTGAGCGTGGCAAGTCGTCAGGCAGAAGTGATGATACAGCTGAAGTTATTGAATTTCGCCTGGAAGAATATGAAAACAAAACCAAGCCGGTTATTGAATTCTATAAGTTCCGTAACAAATATATTCCTATAGATGGGGTTGGTTTGATTCCTGAAGTTTTTAAGCGACTTACCGAATCTGTTGACCGGACACTTCAGAATGTATGGTTCAATCTGGTACTAACCGGTGCACCAGGCTCGGGTAAAGGTACTCAGGGCCGGTTGCTGGCAAAAAAATACAATTTGTATTATATCTCAACCGGATCATTGCTGCGTAAAGAGGTAAAGGCAAATACAGAAATCGGTCAGCAGGTGAAGGCTGTTATGGATAGAGGGGATCTCGTTTCCGATGAGATTGTAATTCAGCTTATAGAACGTGAAATTAACCTCCACAACGGTGTTAGAGGTTTTGTCTTTAAGGGCTTCCCCAGAACTGTCGTCCAGGCTTATATACTGGATGGACTTCTCAGGCGATTGGATTCTTCCGTTTCATTCTGTGTTGAATTGAATGCATCTACCCTCGAGTCAGTCAAACGTTTAAGCAACAGGGCCAAGACTTCTAATGCCCGCGCCTATGACCTTAATACTGACCTGATCATACATCGTCTTGAAGAGTATAATGAGAAGACAGGGGCTGTTGGTAATTTTTACGACCGGCAGAATAAGTTTGCTTCACTGGATGCTTCGGGTGATGAACAGACCGTATTCCAGCGTTTATGCGACAAGGTGGAAAAGGCAATGCGCATATTAAGATAATTCACTTTTATTAAATCCGCTTTATAAATGGCATCATCCAATTTTGTTGATTACGTAAAACTCTTTCTGCGCTCCGGACAAGGTGGGGCCGGTTCGGCACACCTTCTCAGAACGAGAGGCAATGCCCGTGGCGGTCCTGATGGAGGTGATGGGGGTAGGGGTGGCCATATTATTCTTAAAGGAAATGCCCAGTTGTGGACCCTCCTTCACCTGAAATATACAAAACATATCAAGGCAGGCGATGGGGTTGGTGGCAGTAAGAGTACCAGCACCGGCGCCAATGGTAAGGATGTTATTATTGAAGTACCCCTGGGTACTATCGTCAGGGATGCTGAAACCATGCAACAGGAAGCTGAAGTTACCTCTGATGGTGAAACAGTAATAATAGTCCCCG